>JAYUCY010000067.1:0-48266 GCA_043740085.1 Ilumatobacteraceae bacterium | reverse complement strand
ACACCAACCCAAGGCCGTTCGTCTGGCACAAGACCGCCGACCAGATCCTCGACAGCCTCAAGAAATACTTGACGAACCTCTGACGCGGGACACTAGTCGTCGTGAAGGTCTAGGCGGCGGTATTCGACGAGCAGCATCGTTGCGTCGTCGTTCAGACCCTTGCCCACGTGTGTGCCAACTGCGGCGGACAGTCGACGCACTGTTTCCGCGCCGGGCAGCCCGTCCAGTGTGGCGCGTACGAGGTAATCGGCCAGGCGTTCCTGGCCGAAGCGACCACCGTCGGGGGAGAGCGACTCTGAGATGCCGTCGGTGTAGAAGAGCACGCGATCCCCACGCTGCAACGTCTCTTGCGCGATCTCGACCACCGGGCCACGCAGGCCCAGCGGCATAGAGGGAGCACACTTCAGCTCGCCGACACAGCTGCCATTGCGCACCAGCAATGGCAGGAGGTGGCCCGCGTTCACCCACGTGAGCACGCCACTCGCAAGGTCGAGCGAGCCGAACTGTCCGGTCACGTAGTTTGAGTTTCCGAAGTGCTGCTCGATGATCTCGTCGGCCTGACGGTAGGCACCCTCGAGGGTGCCGCGCTCGCGGCGAGTGTTGCGCAAACTGTTGATCGCGGCGGTCGACATCAGCACTGCCGACATGCCGTGGCCCATCGCGTCGACGATTGCAAGATCAAGCCGACCTGGGTTCAGTGCGTAGTCGAACGAGTCGCCACCAATCTCGTAGGCCGGCTCCAGAATGCCGCTGACCGCGACCTCGGTGCTGATGGTCGCCAGCGGCGGCAGCAGCGCCCACTGCGCTTCGGCCGCTGCAGAAAGTGGCTGCGCGCGACGGGTGCGCAGCCACACGTCCGTATAGCGGCGGACACTGATGATGACCAACACCAGTAGGCCAGCGAGCAGCTGAAAGAGTTCGTCGGACGTCGGAGGCGTTGCGTTGTACTCGAGCTCGACCACGCCCAACCGCTCGGCACCATCGACGAGGGGCAACCACCAGGTGGCATCGGCAAGCACCGGCTCACCGGTGGTGAAGGCCCGCCCGGCGAGGGTTCCCTCGAGTACATAGGTTTCGCTCAACTCGCCCGACGGCGCCAGCACTCGGGCACAGTTCAGTGCGTAGTCTGCAACGTGCAGCAGTACACGGTCAGCGTTGACCAGTGTGCGCACCACCTCGACAATGCCCACGATGTCGTCGGGCCCCAGCTCGCGGCGCGACGCCAGCAGCGCTCGCGTTGCGCGGCCCAGCGCCTCGTCATGGTTAGCTCCGGTCACGTACTTCCCTTCGTCGCTCGCGAGCCTATGGTTCCAGCAGCGTGCAGTCGTTCAGAAGTTTTGGTTTACACTCGGCCACTCTGGGGTACACCAGCCGCTGTGCGCCTCGCTCGCACCAATGGGAGGCTCCACATGGACTCAAACAAAAACCTTCTGACCACGACCGTGGCCGACGACGGCTCCATCTTAGTCGCCGGTGATATCGACATGGCTGGCGGTCCGATTCTCGAAGAGGTCATGCTGCAGCGAGAAGAGCAGCTCGGCGTCAGCGGCGATCTCGTCGTTGATGTCGCGGGAGTTCAATTCATTGACTCGTCTGGGTTGCGCAGCCTGCTGGCGGCCGCCCGTCGCGCCGTCGCCCGCAGCGCCAGGCTCGAGTTGCGAGCCGTTGGGCCCGAAGTCATTCGCCTCTTTGAGATCACTGGGACGCTGGACCAATTCAACATCGTGAGCCTTCGTGACTGAACAGCTGACCACCATCGGCCCGGTGCGTGTGGAGCTGCCACCAGTGTCGACGATGTCGCGCGTCGCCCGACTGACGGCCACGGGTGTGGCCTCGATGGCCGGTTTCACGATCGACGAGATCGACGACATCAACGTCATCGTCAGTGAGGTGATGGTGGCGTTGGTGCAGCATGGGGCGCACGACACCATTGTGGTGACATTCGACGTGACGGATGGCTGCTTCACTGTCCGCGGCGTCACCGAGCTGGCGGACTTCGACCTTGATCACCCGGACCTGGCGCTATGTCGAACCGTGCTCGCGGCAGTGAGCACCAACCACGGCATCGAACGCGACGGCACGCGAGCGGAGATATGGGCAACGCTGCACCAATCGCACACGTGACGCCGGTTCAACCACCGTATGACACGGACGATACGTGGGTTACTGACGCACTAGCGACCTTTGCCGTCACTCGCGACCCTGTGTTGCGGGCCGAAATCGTTGAGCGGTCGCTGTGGCTGGCACAGCGTTCGGCGCGCCGGTTCGCCGAACGCGGTGAGCCGTATGACGACGTCTTCCAGGTCGCCAGCATTGCGCTGGTGCACGCGATCGATCGCTTCCAGCCGTCGCTGGGAGTTCCCTTCGGGGCGTACGCGACCCCCACCATCGTTGGCGAGATCAAGCGGCACTTTCGCGACCGAACGTGGCGGGTGCACGTGCCTCGGCGAGCGAAGGATCTGCGTCCAGCCGTCAACGCTGTGAGCGACGAATTGAGCAGGGCGCTCGGGCGCTCGCCCACCGCTCGCGAAGTAGCGGCACACTTGAACATCGACGAGGACTTGGTCCTGCAAGTGGTGGAAGCCAACAGCGCGTATCGAACAGCACAGCTCGACAACGTCGTCGAGCGACAGGTTCGTGCCACCGTGGCTGACTCGGATGTCGACGCCGTACTTGATCGTGAACTGGTCAGTCAGGCCCTCTTACATTTACGCCCGCGCGAGCGCGAGATCATTCAGCTGCGCTTCTTCGACGAGATGACGCAGGCGCAGATTGCCGAGCACATCGGCACCAGCCAGGTGCACGTCGGCCGGCTGATCACCAGCAGCCTGGCGTTACTGCGCGCACATCTCAGTGCCGAGGCAGTGGAAGCGAACTGATGAGGTGCCTGAGCGAACGGCCCGGAGGGTATCCCCATTGCATTACCACCATGCGTGGCTGCAATGATGCAACTCGCCTCGAAAGCGTGCAGTCGCGATGAACCCTCCGGTTGACCTGCTGCTGCGTTCGTATCCCTCCACGCCCCCCAGCGCGCGGGCGGCGAGAGACTTCGTCGTTGGTGAACTGCGGCGCGCGACCGTAAGCCCACGCGCGGTCGCTGACCTCGAACTGATCGTCAGCGAGCTGGTCACCAACTCGGTGCAGTACGGCAGCGGCGCAGAGATTGTGGTCGGAGTCGACGCGGTAACGGACGGCTGGTACACCGTCTCCGTTTCCAGCGGGGTCGACGGGTCGCTGCCGCCGCTTGACCCGGCTTCGTGGACGGTGGCTGATGCCGAGATGCGATCGGGGCGGGGTTTGGGCATTGTCCGCTCCCTCGCCGATGACCTGTCGGTGGCCGTCAACGACGGCCGGCTGGTCATCGTCTGCCGCCGCCGCCGCCGCTGAGGAGGTAGTTCAAGTTTTCGTCGAGTCCTGCCGATTCATGCAGAACGACAGGAAACAGGTGAGCAATGAAACAGCATGCGCATTTTCGACGCAGTTACCTCGCCGTCGGCCTTCTCGCGTGCGCCGTCTACTTCGCGATTCCCCGCTCCACGTCAGCCCAATTCCTCTTCCTGCTGATCTCGTTCACCCCCGCTGTGCTGGGGGTCGTCGCCGTGCGCCGCGACCAATCAGGCGAACGGATGGCCTGGGCAATCCTCACTTCAGGGTTCGCAGTCTCAGCGGTCGGCGAGCTAACCGACTTTGTGTGCGTGACCCTTGGTGCGCGTCCGTCGGCGGGCCCGGTCATCGATGTGATGTACCTCACGGGGTACATGGTGCAGCTGTGGGGTTTGATGTCGCTGTTCCGAGCGCAGACCGCGTCGCGTCATCAGTTCGGTTGGTTCGACGCAGCGACGGTCGGCGTGGCTGTGGGCGCCGTCGTGTGGAGCACGCTCTATGAAGCGATCTTCGGAACCGGCGAAGCGACCGCAATTGACTGGTTGACCCGCTTCGGCGGAGCGGCGCTCGACGTGGCGTTGGTGGTGATCGCGCTGCGGTTGGTCATTGTTTCGCGTGGCCGCCAACCGAGCTTCGTGTTGCTGCTGGTTGCCTTTCTGCTGCAGACCCTCACCGACGCGGTCGGAGCGCTGTGGTCCGCATACGAGTCCGGCGCCCGAGTCGACACGTTGTGGGGAATCTCCTACGTGCTCGTTGGAGCGGCGTTTTTGGAAGGAGACCGGCCGAACGCGGCAGAGATCTCGTCGTACGTCGCGCACACTGAGATCAAGCACACATTGGTGCTGCAGGCCGTCGTCTCTGCCGTGCTGGCGATCATGATCATTCTCCAGGTGGGCGGCAACGTTCCCGTCGTCAGCCTGGCGGTGTGGGGAAGCGCGTGGCTGCTGATCTTGCTGATGACGCGGGTACGCGTATTCGGCCTTCTCCGCATGGTTGGCGAAGCCTCGGCGACTGAAAACCAACGCCGTCTCACCGCGATGGTGGCTAGCTCCAACGATGTCATCGGGCTGGCCGACCCTGACGGCACCATCCGCTACATGACACCGTCGGTTGCCGCGCTGGTGGGTGTACCGCTCGAGGAGTGGATTGGCCAGCGATTCGATGTCATGCTCAGTCGCCACATCACCGGTCTCGACGACCTCGCCATGCGCAGCACCGTTCTGGGTCCCGGCGAGTCCGCGACGTGGGAGTGCTCAATTCGGTCCACGGACGACATCACGACCGGTCGGGTGGTCAAGCTGACCCTCGCCAACCAGGTCGAAACTCCGGAAGTGAACGGCTGGGTGATCACCGCGCAGGACGTGACCGAGGAAGCGCAGTTGACCTCCGAACTACGCCACCAATCACTGCACGACATGCTGACCGGCCTCCCCAACCGAGGTCTGCTGTTCGACCGGATCCAGCACTCGATCAATCGGGTCAGCCGGTCCGACGGCCGCCACACTTCAGTCGTCCTGGTGGACATCGATGACTTCAAGGCGGTCAACGACAGCCTCGGTCACACCACCGGCGATGAGTTGTTACGCGCAGTCGCCGAGCGGCTGAGCACTTGCGTGCGCCAAGGCGACACGGTCGCCCGACTGGGTGGCGACGAGTTCGCGATCCTTCTGGAAGACACCGACGAGGCTGAAGCGCTGATCCTTGCCCAGCGCGCGCTGGAGAGCCTTTTGCTGCCCGTCAACTTCGGCACTGGCGACTTCGCAGTGCGAGCCAGCGCTGGAGTGGTGTCGCAACTCGGTGCGAGTGATCCAGTGGAACTGCTCCGTGCTGCCGACATCGCGATGTACGCCTCCAAGCGAGACGGCAAGTCGCGCGTGACCATGTTTCATCCCGACATGCACGACATCGCGCACCGCCAGTTGGAGCTGCGCATGGACTTGTCAGTTGCGTTGGAGCGTCACGAACTGACCTTGAACTATCAGCCGATCGTCGACATCGAGACACAGCGCATATCCGGCGTCGAGGCACTCTTGCGTTGGAGTCATCCCGTGCGCGGTTCGGTGTCGCCGGCAGAGTTCATTCCTATCGCCGAACAGTCCGGTCAGATTCGCAGTATCGGCGAGTGGGTGCTGCGTACGGCATGCCGAGAAGCTGCCGGTTGGGCTGGTGGGGGCGCCGACGCGTATGTCAGCGTCAATGTCTCTGCCCCGCAGGTCAGTGAGCTCTTCGCCGACACGGTGCTGGAAGTGTTGCGCGAGTGCGGGCTGCCGCCGCAGCGCCTGATGCTGGAAATCACCGAGTCGATGCTGGTGGATGACACCACCAACGCTCGTCAGGTGCTCAGCCGGTTACGCGAGGTTGGTGTACGTATTGCGATAGACGACTTCGGCACCGGCTACTCATCGCTCGCCTACTTCCAATCGCTGTGCGTCGACGTGGTGAAGATTGACCGCTCGTTCGTGCGCGACGTCGGTACCAACACTGATCATCAAGCGCTGACCCGCACGATCCTGTCCTTGGTCGACGGCTTCGAGATGACCGCGATTGCGGAGGGTGTCGAGACCGACGGCGAACTTGCGCAGCTATCGCGCCTGGGCTGCCGGTTCGTGCAGGGCTACTTGTTCTCGCGTCCAGTCGAGGCTTCGGCGCTCCACGCGCTGTTCGTGCACGCCACCGTATAGCTGGGTCTCGTGTCGGGTTGGCTCGAGACGCGAATCAGCCGGCGCCCAGAGGACGCCGGCTGATTTGAGTGCGGGGCACGAAAGGACGTCAGTCCTTGTTGATGCGATCCTTGATGGCGTCGACGCCGTCCTCGATCTTGTCGCGGACCTTGTCGAGGCCCTCCTTCACGCTGGCGGCGGCCTTGTCGGTCTTGCCTTCACGCTTGAGATCTTCGTTGTCTGTGAGGGCGCCAGCGGCTTCCTTGATGCGACCCTTGATTTCGTCAGGCTGAACTGATGCCATGGTTCCGTTCCTTTCGGCTGTCGTTGCTGACGATGGCGAGGGGTTGCCATCGTCAACCGTGGATACCCCGCCGAGTCGGCGGTCAAACATCAATCGACGAACCATCACTGCAATCAGTGCACCAGCGGCCAGAGCGCCGAGCACTGTCAGGCTGCGGGCGGTGGTGGATGGCGACTTGTGGTGCTGCGTGGCGCGCATCATCCGGCGGGCGCGGCCGGAGGTGGTGGTGGCGGCTGCGGTCACAGCGTGCGAAACTTCCTGCAGCAGTTGGCTGGCGGCTTCCATTCCGCTCGCCGCAGCGGTACCCATCGTGTCCACGAGATGCGTGGGACCTGCGAGTGTCATCGTTCTTTTCTCCTGCGTTGGTGAGTGGTCACTCACCGAGCCCAGTTGAGCGCGGCGGCACCTAGCCCGTACCCCTCCTCGCCCGATCCGAAACCCGTTCCACCTGACCCGTTCCACCTGGTTTCGATTGCTGGCTGCTGGGGTAGAAATTGTGATGCCCTTGCGACAGTCATCACCCTCCCGGCGCGCGGCACCGCTCGCTCATCAGCGCATCGCTCGCGGCGGAATATCGGGTTACGCGGCCGCACTGTTGGCTGGGGCGCTGGTTGTGGCGTTGCCGCTCGTCGCTCAGCATGTCGATGGCTCTAGCGACGAGTTCAGCGGCCAGCACTTCGCGTTCCTGCCAGCCGTTGGCTGGGTCGTCTGCGCGGCACTGATGGCAGTGATCTGCACCCGCCATCTACAAATCGCCATGCGGAGGACAGTGCAGGTGGGCTCGGGTTTGGCGCTCGCGTACGACGCACTCCCGTTGTTGTTGCTGATTTCGTGGCCGATCGCCGTGCTTGCTGCATGGAGCGGGCACCTGCTGTTGATGACGGTCGCGGCGGTGCTGTGGGTGTACCACGTCATCTTGCTCGTCCCTCGGTTGATGGCCGATCCGACGCCTAGCTGGGTGCCTGGTGCGCCAGTGGTCAGTCTCGTCGTCGCAAACGTCTTCGTTGACAATCAGACACCTGCCGATGCAGCGCAACAACTGGTGGGCACGGGAGGTGATGTCGTGGTGATCGTGGAGAGCACGACGGACTTCATGGCGATCTTTGACGACCAGGGAGGAGCCGATGCCTACCCGAATCGTGTTGCAGACCCCGACCAGACGAGCGACTATGCAGTTGCGATTGTCACCAACCGGGTGCTCGGACCGCGTACGAAATTCTGCACCGTGGGTCCGCTGAGAGTCGCTGTGGCGGAAGTAGAAATGGACGGCACCAGCCTGCTCATCGTCGCGCTCAACCCGATGGCCACATTGGATGCGGGTGGCCACGAAACCTGGAAGGAGCAGCTGCAGGCGCTGGAAGACTTTCTGCCCACCCTGGACGGTCCGGTGGTCATCGCCGGCGATCTGAACAGCACTCGCTTCCGACCTGAGTTCGAGCAGATCTTGGGGCTGGGGTACGCGGACGCGATTGACGCTCTGGGCAAAGGGCTGAGCGCGTCGTTCAAGCTGGCGGCACGAAGCGGGCTTGGTGGAGTGGTGCGCTTAGATCACGCACTGACCAACTCCGGGGTTCACGGTGTGTCGATGAAAAACCTGGAGGCCTGTGGCAGCGACCACATCCCTTTCCAAGTCGAGCTGGCTGTCCGCGTGAATCGGCAGCCCGATGAAGGTGGCGAATCAGCACCGCCGTCGCCGCCGGGTCGTCGTCGGTAGGGCCTTAGCCTCCTGCGGAGGTGGCCCCGTTCAACGATCACCGGCCCGCCCGCGAGCGATGCGGGGCGAGCCAGAAATGGGGCGGCGCTGCGGGCACTGGGCGCCGCCCCAATCCTGTGGCGACATGTGGGGGCATGTCTGGGAGACCCAGTACCCCACACGGGCGGAATGTACACGTCAATCCTGGGCCTTCTCAGGGCCAGCCGAAATTCGTTTGAGCGATCACCGATGAGGGAATAGGTACGCACTCTGGCGACTTTGGGAAAAGGAACAACTTGATGACAGACGTGGTCGTGGTAGCCAACACCGAGAAGATCCCGAAGAAGGAGGTGCGCGAGCTCGAAGAGTCGCTGGCCGCCGCCGGGTTCGCCAAGGTGAAGATCGTTGCGGTGCAACAAGGGAGTGTCGCCAAGGTTGCAGCCGCGAGAGCCGTGAAACACGGAGTCGACACCGTTGTCGTGTGCGGCGGTGACGGAACCGTGCGCGCCGCGGCAGAGGCACTTGTGGGCACCCGCGCGGCGCTTGCCGTCGTCCCGCGCGGTACGGCCAACCTGTTCGCGTCGGGGCTCGGTCTGCCCAACGAAATCGACGACGTGGTGGGGCTGATCGTCCGCCACGAACGACGCACGATCGACACCGCAACGTGCAACGGCAACACCTTCTGTGTGATGGCTGGCGTGGGCTTCGACGTTCGCATGCTGGACGGTGCGGAGGACGGCAAGGAGCGAATGGGAACCCTCGCCTACGTTGCATCGGGAGTGCGCGCTGCGCGTCACCGCACTCTCTTCGCAGCGACGGTCAAGGTCGACGGTGAAGAGTTCTACCAAGGCAAAGCCAGCTGCGTTCTCGTCGGCAACGCTGGTCGGCTGAAAGCGGGTATCGAAGCGTTTCCGGGCGCCTCACCGACAGATGGTGTGGTGCACGTCGCGATAGTGACCGCCACCGGGCTTCGCCAGTGGGGCGGAATCTTGGCAGCGGCCGTCGTGCGTCGGCCGGAGTGGTCCCGTAACGCGCTCCTCGGCGAAGGCAGCGCGATCACCGTAGAGTTCGCGAAGAAGCGTCACTTCGAGCTGGACGGCGGTGTGAAGACACGTGCCAAGCGCCTTGAGTTCAAGGTCCATCCGCGTTCGCTGCATGTTGTGGCGCCGGCGGAGAAGGCGTAGCCGGCAGGCCCTGACCTTGACCCTGAGGGTGGTCGCTGAGGGGGTCGCCCAAACGCTGGGCGCGGCCACCGAAAGCGATTGCGACAATGGTGAACCAACCCCAACCAATTGCCAGACCAGCGAGTACGTCGGTCAGCCAGTGCACACCCAGCAAGGCTCGGCTGGCCGCCACGGATACTGCAATCAGCGCCGCTCCGCCGGCAAGCGCCGCTCGGGTGCGACGGTGCCGATCTCTTCCCAGCACCAACGCAATGGCGGAGAACGACGCCGAGGCGGCGACGGTGTGGCCCGACGGAAATGAATATCCGTGGGCCGCGACCAGCCGCAGTACTGACGGCCGCTCACGCTGGACGAGTACCTTCAACACATTGCTCAGAGCAAGTTGGCCAAGGCCGACCGCTGCCATAAAGGCAAACACCTCGCGGTCGCGCCGACGGAAATAGTCCACGGCTGCGACCGTCGTGAGGGCAAAAATCACGAACACCGAGCTGCCCAGGTGGGTTGTCCACCGCAGCACGACGATCTCGCCCGAACTGCTGTGATGCGATCCCCACTCGGCAACCCACCGGTCCGCGTGCGCGAGCCAGTTGTTGTTGTCAATCAGGCTCAGCAGCGCGCCGACGAAGAGCGCAACCACGAACAACACCAGAAAGCTGGCCGTGAGCAAGAAGCCGCCGGCTGTCTTGCGGTCCATACGTTGGCGCAGAAAGCGGGCGACCCTGGGGTGTCCGAGAATGCTCCGGCGCACCGCTCGCTCCTCGGCGGCGGTGTCCACTGGGTCGAGTTGCACTCGTCGCGACACCGACAAGCCGAAGGCCAGCAGCGCCGCGCTCATGCCGCAGAGCACCACCACCAATACCAGGTTCATGGTGTCCTCAAATTCATGGTGTCGTCAGGATTCATGGTGTCGTCAGGATTCATTGTGCCGCTCGACCGCTCGACCGCTCGACCGCTCGACCGCTCGACCGCATGCCGAAGAACGAGCGCGGTGACCAGTACCGACGCGCCACCGAGCAAAGCCCCCATCACGACGTCGGTGAGGTAATGCATACCGCGATACATCCTGGCAAGGCTCACGAAAATCGGCAGTAACGCCGCTACCGCGGCAGCCGTGTACCGCAGCCATCGTGCGCGTGTCCGCCAGAAGATGACGACGACGATCGCGCTGTAGGCGACTGCGGCTGCAACGTGCCCTGAGGGAAAGCTCGAGCCAACGGGCGAGGAGTCGAGCCGCGGCACATCGGGCCGCGGCCGGTCGACGATGGTGGTGATGGTGATGAAGGACATGGCCTCGAGTACCAGCGGCACCACCACCATCAATGGTTCCAACCAGCGCCGCCAACGAACCAGCATGGCAATTGCAACAATCGCTGTGACGACGATCTTGACCACGGTGTCGGCCATCATCGAACCGATGAAGCTCAGCGAGTTGAGTGTGGGAGTTCGTTGGTCGACGAACCATGTGGCGATTGATCGGTCGAGGTGCAGCAACCACGCGTCGGACAGTCGACGTGTCAACAGCCATCCCAGTGCACTCCATATGACGATGAAAAGTAGGTACGCACAGCTCAGTAGGCCAGCATCCTGGCGCCCGAGCAGCCAGGTGCGTCGCAGACGCGGGTGGGTCGGGCCGAGTAGTGCGCTGGGATTGCAGGGGCTGTTCATCACGGTGCCTGCAGTCGACGGCGGGTGAACGTCAACAGGCAGAAAGCGCCGTAGGCCACGAAGCCAGCGCCCACGATGACCACCACGAACACGCCCCATGATTCGGTGGCAACACGTCGCAGTGCGCCATCGAGGCCGGTTGCTTCGCTGGCGACGTACGAGATGGCCGAGCGAACCAGGAAGAACCCGACCAGACCGAACCCGATACCGCGACCAACCTCGCCCGCCGCGCCGATTCGTTTGGTCCACCGCAACCGCGCTGGGGAAAAGCCACCGAGGTTCAGCTCGTCGTTGACGTCCAGCGAGAAGCCCTTCTTCATTCGATAGAGGCCGACGCAGATGACGATCACGCCGACCGCGCCAATGACGAACCGCCCGGCGGTGTGCGACATGACCGACGCCGAAATGTCGGTCACCTTTGTGTTGCCGTTCTGGTCGACGGAGGAATCCCGCGCTAGGGCAAGCGCGCTCACGGCGAACGTGCTGTACACCAGTGCGCTCACGAGGTAGCCAATGCGGTGCACCATGGCCTCACCGTCGGTGCCGCCCGGCAGCAGGGCAGACATCACACGCCAGGCGGCATAGAGCAGCATGCCTGCGGCGAGCAGCCAGAGCAGCGCGGGGCCACCGGTGGACGACGCAACAGTCTTGATTGCGCCGGTCGGGCTTGCTTCCCCTTGATCACTGACCGGCGCGTCGGTCCAGCCGGATGCCTGGGCAGCGACGGACAGCGCGAGGAAGCCAGCGACGACATACACCACGCCTTTCGCGCACCACCCGATTCGTGCGACCTTGACCACCGCTGGATGGTCGGTACTGAGACGCCGGAGCGGGTTGCGCTGCCGATCCGTCATGCGGAGAAGAGTGAGGAGCGAGTCATAGCAGCGCTGTTCCCCGCCGAAACCCCTTCCAAACCCTCTGATCGGATGGGCTGCGCGTCACGTCCCTCAGCCGGGGACGGGTAGCGCGACCGCGGCCATTGCGATTGCGAGCGCGTGGCCGAGGTTGAGTGAGTCGACGCCGCGGTGCATTGGAATGCGCACGTCGAACTGTGTGGCGCGACGAGCTTCGTTGGTGAGGCCGGGACCTTCGGCGCCGGCGACCAGCGCGACCTTGTCGGGCATGCCCATGTTGAACAGGCTGTTGGCTTCCGCCGCGGGCGTCAGCGCCCACGTCTCAAAGCCGGCGTTGTTGAGGTACTCGATTGGGTTCGGCCACCGCTCGCAGCGCATCACCGGCAGGTGCAGCATCTCGCCCATAGAGACGCGCACCGCACGCCGCGAGTACGGGTCGGCACAGGAGGGGTCGAGCAGCATGGCGTCGAAACCGAGCGCCCGAGCCGACCGCGCGACCGCGCCAATGTTCTCTTTGTCGTTCGAGCCTTCCAGCACCAGCACTCGGCGGGCGCCGGCCAGTACATCGGGCAGCGTCGGGTTCCGGCGCCGCTTCACGGAGGCCAGCACCCCGCGATGCACGTCGAAGCCGGCAATCTCTGTCATCACCTCGCGGGTGGCGAGGTAGACCGGCAGGCGTGTGGGTTCGACGGTGTCCTTCAGCCGCTCGTAACGCGAGGGGGAGAGCAGGAATGACGTGGCCTTGAACTTGGAGGTGACCAGTCGGGTGATGACCAGTTCACTTTCCGCAATGAAATAGTCGAGTGTGTCGGAGGCGTCGCCACGGTCGCGAAGGCCCAGGTAGTCGGCAACGCGCGGGTCGTCGGCGGATTCGATTTCAATCGGCACCCACCCGACTCTACGGGCGCATGACGCCAGGAGGGGGTTGCGAACAGACGTTCGCCGCGCCAAGATGGCAAGATGACCGGCCCCACCGCTCCCCTCGTCGCCACCGACGCCGAACTGATCTGGCAGCAGTGCCTGTTCGCGTTCGAAGAGCCCAGGATCAATGACGTCAATGACGTCGATGCGGGCTGTAGCGGTTTCACTCGCACCTGGCTCGACGAGACATCGTGGGTCGACTTTGTGCCTCGTTGGCTCAGCGGGGCCGACCTTGTCTTCGCCGAGTTGGTGGCCAAGTTGCCGTGGCGCCAACGCGAAGTCACCATGTACAACCGGCGCGTCGCCGAGCCACGGCTCAGCGCCTGGTGGGGGCCCACCAGTGCCGAGCCCGAGCCGCTGCCAGTGCTGGAACAGGCCAGGGCCGCGCTCACCCGCCATTACTCGCGCCCGTTCGACTCCATTGGCTTCAATTTGTACCGCGATGGCCGCGATTCGGTGGCCTGGCACGCGGACCGCGAGCGCTACTTCCACGAAGACCCGGTCGTCGCGATTCTCAGTACTGGCGCGCCGCGGGCGCTGCATATCCGGCCCAAGCCGTCGCCGGGCAAGGGTGCGCCGTCGCGCACGTGGCACATTGGCCAAGGCGACCTGCTGGTGATGGGCGGCGCCTGCCAGCACGACTTCGAGCATTGCATCCCCAAGGCAGCCCACGTACGAGGCCCACGCCTCAGCATCATGTTCCGCCACAACATGGCCGACTGGCAGCCACCTCGGTCCGGCACCTACAACCAGGTCTGAGCACCAACTGTTCACTTTCGCCAATCCGGCTGAGGGGTGCGAGCAGCGGCATACTGGGGTGATGTCCGATGATCCTGTGATGCCGCACGACTCTGCGCGCTACGCATTCCTTCCCGGTGCACCCGCCCACCCCACCATTGTCGGGGGCGAGGGCGTGTTCCTGATTGCGGATGATGGCCGGCGCATTCTCGACGCGGCTGCTGGCGCCATCGTCGGCAATATCGGGTGGGGTCGCAAGGAAGTAGCCCAGGCCGCCGCCGCGGCAATGGAGACCGGCTACGTGGTGCCCCTGTGGCCCACGCCTCACCGGCTGGCCCTGCACGACGAGCTCGTCCAGCACTGGTTGCCCGAGAGTTTCAATCACGTCTTCTTCACCAGCGGCGGCAGCGAGAGCACCGACTCTGCTCTCCGCTTGGCCCGCGCCTATCAGGTGGCCAAGGGCCGCACCGATCGGTGGAAGGTCATCGGGCGCCACCCCAGCTACCACGGCATGACCACCGGCACGATGGCCGTCGCCAGCCACAGCATCCGCCAAAGAGGTTACGAGCCGCTGCTGCTGCCGTTCCCGAAGGTGTCGTGGGACGACCCTGAGCAGGTGTTGAAGGTGATCGAGCAGGAAGACCCGGCCACCATCGCGGGCTTCATTGCCGAGCCCATCACCGGTGCCGCCGGCGCCTGCCTGACCGCCAGCGACGAGTACTGGCAGGTCGTCACCGACGCCTGCCGCGAGCACGACATTCTGCTGATCGCGGACGAAGTGATGACCGGCTACGGCCGCACCGGGCTGAACTTTGGCCACCAACACTTCCCCTTGGTGCCCGATGTGATCGTGGGCGGCAAGGGCTTGGGCGGCGGCTACGTGCCGCTCGGCGCAGTGGCTGCATCCGATCAGGTGGCTGAGGCGTTGCGTGGCAGCGGCTTTATGTACTTCACGTTCACGGGTAATGACGGTGCTTGTGCTGCAGCCGTGAAGGTGCTGCAGATCATGCGCAGCGAACAACTCGTGCAACGAGCAGCGACTGTCGGTGCTCACCTTGGTCAACGTCTACGCGACGAGTTCGGTCAGCACCCGGCCGTCTCCGACATTCGTGGCCGCGGCATGTTCTACGGCCTGGAACTGAATTGCAGCCGCGACGCAGTCGTACAGGCCGCGATGGATCGCGACATGTGGGTCTACCCGGCCGGGTCTGGTCCCGTGGCCGAGGCCGTGATGGTGGCGCCGCCATTCGTCATCACCGAGGCAGAGATTGAGCAACTCATCTCCACCCTGCGCACCTCGATCGACGCTGTGTACCCATGACGGCCCTCAACTTGCCCGACGTCGGCAGCGACCCGCGGCGGCTCATCGCACTCGACGCTGTCCACAACTTCCGCGACATGGGCGGCTACCCCGCAGCCGGCGGGCACACCACGCGGTGGCGCACGCTCTTCCGGGCCGACGGTCTCTACCGCCTGGCCGGCGATGATCTGGAATCGGTACGTGAGCTAGGGCTGCGCACGGTGATCGACCTGCGCAGCCACGCCGAACTGGCCGACCGCGGCACCTTCCCGCACGACCTGCACCCGGTGGACTTCCACCACGTGCCCGTCATCGATAGTACGTGGCAGCACCTTGGTCGCACCGATGCCGACGATCCGGTCGCCTTCCTCGAGTGGGCCTACAACGACATGTTGCGCGAGGGCCCACAGCGGTTTGCGCAGGCCATCGAGCAGCTCAGCCAGGCAGACGCGTTCCCGGCCGTTTTCCACTGCGCTGCCGGCAAGGACCGCACTGGTGTGCTGGCGATGCTGCTGCTGGGCTCGCTCGGCGTGCCGCACGAGTACATCGTGGCCGATTATGCGCTCACGATCGAGGGCATCGAGCGCTTGCGGGCGTGGGCGCAGCGAGAAGCCCCCGAGTTGTGGGAACGCATGGCCGACACCCCGACCGCGTTCTTGGCGGCCGTGCCCGAAGCGATGGCGCGGGTGATCGATTCCATCTGCGAAGTCGGCACCATCCGCGACTACACACTCAGCCTCGGCGTCACCCCCGGTGCGCTCGACCGCCTGGCCGCCCAACTCCTCGAGTAACGGCACGGTCGAGTAACGGCACGGTCGAGTAACGAGCGTTTGTGCACTTCCGCTCGACTGGCGAGCGAAAGTGCACAAACGCGGTGCGACTGTGGCTGCGGCGTACGCTCGCCGTCATGAACGGCAGCAGACTGAACGGCACAATCGCTTTGCAGGGCGGTGGCCCCTTCGCCGCCAACGACGATCTCGACCGGCGCCTGCTGGTCTCGGTTGGCGCCGACAAGGTGGTGGTGCTGCCAACGGCTGACGCGTTCGAACGGCCCGAGCGGCTGGTGACGGCCGCGATGAAGTGGGCCGAGCGGCTTGAGCTGGAAGTCGAGGCGCTGATGGTCATGCGCCGCGGCGAGGCGCTGGAGAGCGGCCCCGCGAACGTCGTGCGCCAGGCGAAGGCCGTCTACTTCGTGGGCGACCAGCCGCTGCACTTGCGTTCGGTGCTGAAGGACACGCCGTTGTGGGATGCCCTGCGCGACGTGTTGATCAATGGCGGCCTCGTGACCGCCGTCGGCGGCAGCGCGGCGGCGATGTGCGACCCGATGGTCGACCCTCGTGGCGGTGCGTTCACCCTGGGCCTCGGGCTGGTGCCCAACCTGGCGCTGGTCACCGAAGCCGAGACGTGGTCGCCAGAGCGGCTGCACCGCACGCGCAAGCTGGCCAACACTGCGTTTGCCGTCATGCACAGCGGCGACGCGCTGGTGCTCTCCTCAACGGGTTGGGAAGCGGTCGGCAACACCGAAGTACACGGCGAGCTGCCCTAACACTTCGACCGGCGAGATCGGGCCGTTTGTTCAGGTGATCGGGTGATCAGCTGGTGACGGTGACGGGCACGGCGGGCGTGATCGACATGATGTCGACAATGAACGTCAGCGCGCCAGCTGGCTTGCCTTGCGCAGCGGCGTCGGGGCCGTACGCCAGATCCACAGGGATGTCGAGCTGGTAGCGACCGCCAACCTTCAGGCCGATCAAGCCCTGGTCCCAGCCTTTGATCACTGAACCGGCGCCGAGCACCACAGGGATCGGTGCACCACGGTCGTAGCTGTTGTCGAACTCGACGCCATCGACGCTGGTGTACCCCAGATAGTGGACCTCGATCGTGTCGCCGACTGCGGCGCCCACACCGGTGCCTTCGGTGATGGTGGTGACCTTCAGTTCGGTCACCGGTGCCGCGGGAATAGAAACTTCCGGTTTCGGCGGGGCGGTGGTGGTCGGCGCGTTGGGGTCGATCGTGGTGGTCACTTCGAGAGCGACGGTGGTAGTGCTGGTCGTGGACTTGGTGTCGTCCCCGCCGAACACGGCGATGCCACCGACCAGCACGACGACGGCTGCGATGAGGAGGAAGATGCGCAGACCGAGACGCTTGGTCTTGTCGTTGCGCGCTTGCTTGGCAAGCTCCTCCAGTCGCAATTGGCGATTGGCCTTCTGTCGTTCACGTTTGGCGGTACCCACGAGGAGTGGAGGCTACAGGAGCGCGCCCCGACCTGCCTCGCCAACCGTTCCGCAAGGATTGTTCAACTTTGTGACGCGCAGTGCCGATGACGTTCAACGTAGGTGAAGACGAAAGGGTCGCAACGCATGAGGCGGACGGAGTATTTGAGTGCGCGAGCACTGGCCGTAGTCGGTCTTGTGGCGACGCTCTCCTACCTGATTTGGCGCGTCGGCTTCTCGATGCACGACACCGAACTGTGGTTGTCGCTGCCCACCTTGTTGGTCGAAGTGGTTGGTTTCCTCGGGGCGGTGGCTTTGACCTGGGCGTTGTGGCCCTCACCCGCTCATTGTCAGCCCAGTGGTGGCATCCCCGTCACCACTGCCGTCGATGCCGTCATCCGTGTTGACCGGCAATCGGTACAGGAGGTGCGCATCACCCTGCTGGCGTTGCAGTCAGTGCAGCATGTGAACGGCGTGGTACTCGTCGACCTCTCTGCGCGGCCGGTGCTGGCGGCGTTGGCTACCGAGTTTCAGGCCGTGTACGTCGCGACTGACGCCGCTGATCACAACGGGTTGCGGGTCATGTTGGCCGCGGTGCGTACATCGCAGTTTCTGTTGATCGATGCCGGCGACATTCCGTCGGTGAAAATTGTCGAGCGGCTGATCACCGACTTCGTCGACCCCCGCGTCGCAGTCGTGCAGGGCATGGGTGTGTCGCTGGCGAAGGACTCTGCCGAGCACGGCCCCAATGGTCGCCACGAATTGCTGTTCGAACGCAATGCGCTGAACCCCGCCCTCGGTTGTCGCGGCAGCGCAGCCTGGCTCGGCACTGGTTCGTTGGTTCGTACCGACGCCTTGCGCGATCTTCGCTTTGACGCCACGTCCGCGCTGGAGGCTCAATGGTTGGCTGGCATCGCCTTGCTGGCCGCCGGGTGGCGAGTCACGGCGCCCGGCGATGTTCCCGTCGTTGCGCAGCGCGCGGTTGAGTCGGAGCAAGCGGTCTCGGAAGATCGATTGCAGCGTGCCCGTGCGGCGCGACGCATGGTGTTCGGCGGGGCGGGCGTATTGCGATCGCGATCGTTCTCGCCGTCCCAGCGCCTCGCTGTTGTGGCGTGGGCAGTGCGTCCTCTGTCTGGCTTCCGTCGCGTGGTGTTTCTCGTACTCCTTGGTTCGGCGCTGCTCGCCGGCGCAGTTCCCTTCCAGGCCTCGGCCACCGTGTTGGTATTGAGCTGGCTGCCCGCCTTTGCATTCACGGCGCTCGGGTTGGCGTTGCTGAGCGGTTGGACCTTGCGGCCCGGTGACCGCACTCGCTGGTCGCTGCACTCCATCGGCGCCGCTTGCCGCAGCCTGCGATCTGCGCACGATCGACCGGTTCGGCGCGCACCAATCATTGCGCTGCCCAGCCCGCAGTATGGGGCGGGCCTGGTGATTGCAGTCGTGGCGCTCAGCGTCATTCTCGTGTTGCGCGGTGTGAGCGACCGAGTCACTCACACACTTGGCGCGATGCCTCAGTCGTCGTTGATGGCGTTGCTGATCGTGACGCTGTGGACGCTCGGCCTCTCGTTGGATCTGTTGCAGGTGCTGGCGCGTCGGGCCCAGTTGCGGCGCACCGCACGCGTCGTGTCGTCGCTGCCGGCGACCTTGGGCGAGCGCGCCGTCAGCATTGTCGACGTCACTGCGTTGGGTGCCGGCTTGATCTGCCAAACCGGCGTCGACGTCAACGAGCGTCTGCTGTTGGACTCCACGATTCCCACCCGCTCGGGCGTCACCACGATGCGAGTGCCGTGCATCGTGCGCAACGTGTCGCGCCGGGTGGATGGCGACTTCCGTATTGGTGTTGAGTTCGGCGACATGAACGACGCGACCGCGAATGCGTTGGCCGAGTTCTGCACCATCGAGCCCGTTTGGGAACGCCTGAACGCGGTGCCGTCCAGCAGGCCGGTCAGTGAGCAGCTACTGATGTACCTGGACGAGCCCGAGCCCGAGCCGACGCCTGGTCGCATGGCCGTTCGTCTTGTGTCGCTGTTCGCACTGGTTGGCGCCGTGGCCAGCTCCGCGCCGGCCACCGTTGATGCGTCGGCTTCGCTGAACCATCGTGTGAGTGGTGTCGTTGTTGCCGTCGGAAAACCTGCCCTTGATCCCACGATCGATTCAACGACCTCCTCAACGACAGTTCCCGAGACGATCGTGGTCGACACCAGCATGTTCACGACGGTTGTGGAGACGACGCTTGACGCGAACATGACCACGACGACCGTCGCCGCAGAGGTCTCGATTGGTGAGCCGGCTCCGGTACCGGGTGCAGTCGTGGTCGCCGTCTGTTCGCTCGACGCTGGCCCCGACGGAGCATGGGGAACCTCCGATGACGAGTACGGCGCCCCCGTTTCCGCCATCACAGATTCCGACGGCACCTATCAGCTCGCGCTCGTTGGGGAAGCGTGCTGGGCGACGGTGGCGCCACCAGAGCTGCTGACCGATCCGGCCGGCGGTGAGGTCGTGTTGGCTGCGGTGGACGTCAGTGCGCCGTCGACCAGCGGCCGACGGGTACTTGTGGAGCGTGCCGTTGTGGCCCCGACGGATGTGCCAACGATTGGGTCTCCGCAGCAGCCACTGGTCAGTGGCGCGTCGTTGAGGTTGCTCGACGTCAGCGGTCGCATGGTCGGCAGCGTGCAGGGCGATGTCGTGCGTGGATTCAAGTTCGCGACGGCCGCTGGCGGTGCGCTGCCCACTCCTGCTCCCTCGCAACTCGCGACGACCACCGTTCACGATCGGTCCACGCTGTCGATCTTCGTGCTCGCCATTGCTGCGTTGTTGGCGCTGAGCATTCTGTTGGGTCTCGCCCGTCCGCGCTCGGCGCGGGTGAAGCCGTTACATGGCGCCTGAGTTGTCAGCGTCATCGTCTGGGTCGCCGTCGGCTGCTTTCGCGATCAAGTATCCGATCGCGCGCTCGGCTTTCGGGTACCGGTGCGCCAATTGCCAGAAGTCGGCCCCGTGACCGCTGACTTCCAGATGCGCCAACTCATGGACGATCACGTAGTTGATCACCCAGTCGGGGAAGGCAGCCAGCCGGGTGGAAATTCGAATGTGGCCGGTGGTCGTCGTGCACGAACCCCATCGGCTGACCATGTCGTCGGCCCACCGAATGTCGCGCGGTCGCGGCAGTTCGTAACGGCGGGCGAGTGTGGTCGCGCGCACGGTCAGGTCAATGCGGTCGGCCGACATCTTGCGCTTGAAGCTGGCCGACATTTTGGCGACCCACATCTCGGTCTCGGCACTGCTCATCCAGTTGGGCACGGTGACGGTCAGTACACCCGCGTGCAACTGCGCGCCAACGGTGCGTTTGCGTCGAGCCGAGCGGATGAGGTTCACACTGAACGGCTGGGCACTCGCGACGGGCTCGGTACTGCTGACGGGTGCGGGCTCCGGCGTGCGAACGGGCTTGATGAGCGCCGGCAGGTCGACTTCGGGGCCGAAGCCAGGCAGCGGTTGCGCGTTGGTCACGAGTGGCTAGAGCGTGTCGCCGAAGGATTGCGGGTCAATGAGATGCACCACTTCGCCGGGCGTGACGCGTCCATCGGCGTGCACGTCGAACCAGCAGCCGCCCAGGTTGGTGAAGCGAATGTCGTCCGCTCCCATCGACCGGCGCAGGGTGCGCAACAGCCCCGCGTGTGTGACGACCAAGACTTCGCCCCCGGGGTGCTCGGCGGCAATTCGGCGCAGCGCGGCCAGCGCGCGCTCGGTGACTTCTTCGGCTTGTTCGGCGCCTTCCGGCCGACGGTGCTCGGCGAGATAGTTCGGCCAGCCAGCCTCGATCTCTTGAATCGTCAAGCCCTGCCACGGACCGAACGCGTTCTCCATCAGCCCAGGGTCGACCTGCACGGGACCGATTCCCAGTGCCTCGGCGAGAATGGCCGCTGTGTACGCCGCACGTTGCAGCGTGCTCGCCCATACGGCGTCGAAGGTGCCCAGCACTTCCGACGCGGCCACTGCCTGCAGCATGCCGGCGTCGGTGAGCGGTGGGTCGGCTTGGCCCTGCCAACGACCGACCGCGTTCCACTCGCTCTCGCCGTGGCGCAGCGTGAGCATGCGAGTGACGGGGTTGGCGGTCGACGGCACTCGGTGGAGGGTAGCTGTCACCGTGCGTATCAAGGCCACTACTATGCCCCTATGGCCACGCTTCGTCTCTTTGCTGCGGCCCGCGAAGCTGCGGGGACTGGCACGGCACAGTTTGACGGTGACACAGTGGGCGAAGTGTTAACCGCAGCGGTTGCCCGCTACGGCGAAAGTTTCCAGACGGTGCTCGGCAGCTGTCGTGTGTGGGTAAACGGCGATGCCGCCGACCCGCAGACAGTTGTCGGTATCGACGACGAAGTGGCGGTTTTGCCGCCCGTAAGTGGAGGTTCCATATGACTGCGCCCATGCCCACTGCCGCCGAGCTCGAGCCAGGCACACTGCCGCTGGACGAGCTGCGCGCCCTGCGCACCGTGCTGCAACACGAGGACGACGCGATCAGCTACGTCCGCCGCCTCGCCCAGGCCCGGCTCGACCTGCTGCGCGCCGAGCTGCACAACCGTTCGGTTGGCGACGAGAAGAACATCACCGGCGAGCTGCCCGCCATCCTGGGCTCGCATCTCACGGGTGGCCAGCCGCGGCCGCCGCGCCCGGCCGACGACTTCAGCTACCACCCGCTGGCCCTCGCGCTTGAGGAACTGTGCAGCGATGCCGGTAGCACCGACCTGCCATCGATGAGCGGCGACGAGCTCATCGACTACCTGGCCCGGCTGCACCAGTTCGAACAGCTGCGTTCGCACGAGCGCAAGGCGCTCTTCGTGCGCATCGATGCACTCAGCGCCGAGCTGGTGCGCCGCTATCGCGATGGCGAGGCCGACGTCGACGGCCTGCTCGCCCAAGACTGATCGGCCACCCCCGTGGCCGACGCGCGCGACGAATTCGACAAGCGTCTGGCCGACGTCGGGGAGTTCATCCGCACCCAGCGCGAGGTGGCCCGCATGAGCGTGCGCCGTCTGGCCGAGGTCGCCGGCGTCAGCAATCCGTACCTGTCGCAGATCGAGCGTGGCCTGCGCAAGCCGTCCGCCGAGATCCTGCAGCAGATCGCGAAAGCCCTGCAGATCAGTGCCCAAACGTTGTACGAACGTGCCGGTTTCATGGACGCCGACTCTTCGGCGCGCGGCGTGAGAGAAGCCATTGCCGCCGACGTGTTGCTGACTCAAGAACAACAGCAAGCGCTCTTGAACGTCTACGAAAGCTTCGTCAGCCAACACCGCTCCTGATGCGCCGGCTTCTGGGACGGATTTCGCCCATTTGCGCGCGCAATGGGTTTCTGGGCAGGAGTTGTGCCGTGGAGCGTTCCGGGCGTCCCCAGTCCCGGCTTCCGGGACGGAATACACCCAGAACGCGTGGCGCGAACGGGGCTCTAGGTTCGGCGCCGGGAGCGCAGCACGGCGAACGCCAGCAGTCCGCTCAGCAATGACGCAATGAGGATGGCCATCTTCGCGTCGGCTTGGTGTTCCTCGGTGTCGAAGGCCAACTCGGCGATGAAGATTGCGACGGTGAAGCCGATGCCCGCCGCATGGCCCGCTCCCAACAGTTGACGAGTGGTCGTGCCCTCGGGGCGGTCGGCGACCCCAGACCGCTCCGTCAACTTCACTGCCATCATCACACCCATCGGCTTACCCACCAGCAGGCCGGCGAGCACGCCCCACATGATCGGGGACCTGAACGCGTCGCGCAACGAACCGAGACTGACCTCGATGCCCGCGTTGGCGAACGCAAACAGCGGCACGATCAGGTAGCTGGTCCATGGGTGCAGTAGGTGCTCCAACCACTCCACCGTGCTCACGCTGTTGCGGGCAATCACGACTGTTGCCCGCGCATGCTCGACCGTGGAGACGTCGGTCAGTTCCTCGATGTCGATCAGCTCGTGCACCTGCCGCGGCTGCACCGGGGTGAGCAGGCCGCAGATAACGCCCGCCAACGTCGGGTGCACCCCAGCTTCGTGTAGCGCGAACCACATCGTCATGCCGAGTGCGACGTACACGCCCAACTGCGACACGCCACATTGCCGCGCCGCCAGCATCACGGCCAACGTTCCAGCGGCGATGGCGAGCCACGAGAACGACACACCCTCCGAGTAGAAGACTGCGATCACGATGATCGCGCCGATGTCATCGACCACTGCCAGGCCCAGCAGGAAGGCGCGCAGTGTCGCCGGTACACCGCTGCCAGCCAGCGCCAGTACGCCAATAGCGAGCGCGATGTCGGTGGCCATCGGCACGCCCCAACCCATCGGTTCGGTGCCGCCCGCAATGGCGAGGTAAATGGCTGCGGGCACGATCATTCCACCAACCGCAGCCGCGACCGGCAGCGCGGCGACTCGTCGGCCGGCAAGGTGGCCGCTGGTCATCTCGCGCTTGATCTCAAGCCCGACGATGAGGAAGAAGATGGCCATCAGCCCGTCGTTCACCCACTGGCGCAGGTCCAGCGACAGCCCGTGTCCGGCGATCTCGATGGTCGCGGTGCTGTGCCACAGGCTGTCGTACGACGCCGACCACGGCGAGTTTGCCCACACCAAGGCAGCCACTGCGGCCGCAACCAGGAGCGCGCCGCCGGCCGCTTCCGTGTGGAGGAAATCTCGCAACGGTGCCAGTGCGCGCACCGCCGGCGATTGCTTCTTGCGGGGAATCGTCAACGGCACGGGTGCGAGTCTGTCACGGACGGTTCCCCCACGACGTTGGGCAAATCCGGAATGCCGACCGCCTAGATAGTGTTTCGGACCGTCGTGCAACGCGTCGCAGTGCTCTCACTCCACACCTCGCCGCTGGCCCAGCCAGGGTCCGGCGACAGTGGCGGCATGAACGTGTACGTGCGCGAGCTGGTATCAGCCCTCTCGCAGGCTGGCGTGGAGTGCACCACCTACACCCGCCGCACGAATGCCGAGCAGCCCGAAGTCGTGCTGGTCGAGCCCGGCCACCGCGTGATCCACGTGCCCGCCGGCCCTTACAACCTGGCCAAGGAACAGCTGCCCAGCGTGCTCCCCGAGTTCGGTGACCGCGTCATCGACCACCTCAAGAACGACTCGCCGGCCGATGTCGTGCACGCCAACTATTTCCTCAGTGGCCTGGTTGCGCACCGCATCAAGCACGAGCTGGACATCCCGTTCGTCAGCACCTTCCACACGCTCGCCAAGGTGAAGGCCGAGGGTGGCGACCACGAGCCCGACTGGCGTCATCGCGCCGAGCAGGAGATCATCGCCTGCGCGGATGCCATCTGCGTCAGTTGCACCGAAGAGGAAAGTCAGTTCCGCCGCCTCTACGGCAACCCCAAGGGTCGCATAGAAATCGTCGCCCCCGGTGTGGAGCACGCGTTCTTCGCTCCAGGCGAACGCAGTGGTGCACGCCGCGCACTCGACCTTCCCAACGACGCACCGGTGTTGCTGTTCGTCGGCCGCATCCAACCGCTGAAGGCACCCGACATTGCGGTGCGCGCACTTGCACAACTGCGCCGCCCCGATGCGCTGCTGATGGTTGTCGGCGGTGCCAGCGGTCTAGCGGGCGACGACGAAGTCGCCGCCCTGGAAGCACTGATCGACGAGTTGGGGGTGCGCGATCAGGTTCGCTTCGTGCCGCCGCAGCCGCACCACATTCTCAGCACGTACTATCGCGCTGCCGACGTCGTCATCGTGCCCAGTCGCAGTGAAAGCTTCGGGCTCGTCGCGCTCGAAGCCTCGGCCTGCGGAATACCGGTGGTCGCCGCCGGCGTGGGCGGTCTGCTGACCCTCGTGGACCATGGCGAGACCGGCTACCTGGTCCCCGATCGCGACCCGGCGCTGTTCGCGCACTACCTGCGCGAGATCATCGACCATCCGGTCCACGCGGCGGCCCTGGGCCGTCGTGGTGCCGAACGCGCCAAGCGCTACACGTGGGGTTTCGCTGCCGCCCGACTGCGTCGGCTGTATACGGACCTGGGCGCACGCGAACTCGTCGCCTGCGTGTGAGCCGCACGTGACCGACTATCACCTGCCTCCGTCGCTGGAGACGCTCGAAGCGTCGATCACGCACTGGCTCGCAGGTTTCGCTGCCGGGAACCCGAGCTTCGAAGCCATCGACCGCGGAGAAGCCGGCGAGCCCGAGCCGCGCTGGTACGTGCGCCTGCGCGGCGAGGAGAAGGAACACATCACTGTCTGGATATCGCTCGGTCAGCGCATGCTGCGCTACGAGGCGTACGTGCTGCCCGCACCGCAGGAGAACGTGGCGGCGGTGTACGAAATGGCGCTGCGCCGCAACAACAAACTCGTCGGCGCGCACTTCGCCATCGGCGTTGAGGACGCGTTGTTTCTGCGTGGTGAGATCCCGCTCGCCTGGCTCACCGAGCCCGAGCTCGACCGCATCATCGGCTCGCTCTACAGCTACACCGAGCAAGCCTTCCCCGGCCTGATTCGCCTGGCCTTCGCCAGCAAGTTCGTCTGATATTGCCGTTTCGCGAGTCTCACCATGCCCAGTACTAGTGCCGGGTGGGTGGCCGCGTCGGGGAAGTCGTGCCACCCACCCGGCGCTGCGGATTCGGCGCGCTGTGTGACGGTTCCGGCTGGCGCGTGTGATCTGCGCCCGTCGCACTCGGCAACCGTGGGTGACGTCCGATGCCGGTGACCTTCCCCGTCTGGACCCGCAGCTATCGATTGTGTCGCTGTAATCGGCATCCGGACAGCGCACGACGCGACGCGTAGCCTGGTTCTATGACGACGTATCGGTTGGCAGTGGTGGGCGGCGGCAACATGGGGGCGGCGCTAGTCGGCGGCCTGCTGCGGTCCGGTTGGGTCGCGGGCGACATTGCCGTGGTCGAAGTGCTTGCCGCTCGCGTCGCCGAGCTGCAGCAGATGTTCCCGGGTGTCGCCGTCACCGGCGAGATCCCGCCGTGCGAGTCCGCACTCATCGCCGTCAAGCCGTACGACGTCGTGACCGCGTGCACCGCCGCCGCTGAGGCTGGCGCTACCCGGCTCCTCAGCATTGCCGCCGGCATTGGCATCGAAGCCCTGCAGGCCGCGGCAGGCACCGAAGTCGCCGTCGTGCGCGCGATGCCCAACACACCCGCGCTCGTCGGCCAGGGCGCGGCCGCAATCTGCGGCGGGCCGACTGCCGAAGAGGCCGACGTTGAGTGGGCTGAATCCATTCTTCGCTCGGTGGGGATTGTGGTGCGCGTGCCCGAGTCGCAACTCGATGCGGTCACCGGGCTGGCCGGCAGCGGCCCGGCCTACCTGTTTCTTGTGGCCGAGGCGCTCACCGAAGCGGGCGTGCTGGCCGGGCTCAGTCGGGCCACCAGCGAGGCACTGGTGACGCAGTTATTCGTCGGCTCGTCGGCTCTGTTGCAGCAGCGCGGCAACCCCGCCAACCTGCGCGCAATGGTCACTTCACCAGGGGGAACGACCGCCGCCGGGCTGCGCGCGCTTGAAGAGCATGGCGTACGTTCGGCCTTCTTGGAGGCCGTGATGGCAGCCACTGCACGTGGCGCCGAGCTCGGCCGACCGACCTGATCCGTTCAGCGGCTGTTCATCTCCGCGAAAGAAATATTGCTGTGACTCTTTTCTCATCGACAGTTCTGTGCCTATCCTTCGCACGGGTCGTAAGACCAACCGGGTGATTCGTCACACGGGTGTCGCGCCCCGCAAGGGCTGCGCCGCAGAGGGCTGGTGCCATCGGGGGGTTGGCATCGGCCCTCTACGCATTTTTGGAGCAGATAGCGTGAGCCGCCCATGGGCCGCCGCTACGACACCATCTCATTCCTCAGTGACCTCGGCATCGCCGACGAGCACGTTGGCGTGGTGAAGGCAATCGTGCGTGACATGGCCCCGCACGCGCAGGTTGTCGACCTGACGCACGGCATTCCGTCGTACGACGTGCGCGCTGGCAGCCTCGCGCTTGCACGTGCGATCGGCTACGTGCCCGCAGGTGTGGTGATGGCGGTTGTCGACGCCGGCGAGCGTCGCGCTGTCGCGATCGAAGTCGCCGATGGTGGCGGCGTGGTGATTGGCCCCGACAATGGATTGCTCGCCTCCGCAATCTCGATGGCGGGCGGGTCTGGTCGCGCAGTCATCCTTGACAACCTTGAATTTCAACTGGCAAGTCCGGGTGCAACCGTTGCCAGTCGCGACGTGTTCGCGCCGGTGGCCGCGCACCTTTGCAATGGTGTCGACCTGGCCGAGCTCGGCACACTTGTTGACGCCGACGAACTGCTGCCCGGTGTGGTGCCGCTGCCGCGCGATGCCGACGGCGGTGGTGTGCATGCCGAGGTGCTGTGGATCGATCACGCCGGCAACTGTCAGCTGAACATCGGTCTCGACGACGTCACCCCGTGGGGAGTCACCGAAGGTATTCGTGTGGAGATCGCTGCCGGCGATGTCGTGCGCGTGGCGCAACGGGTGCCGCGCTCCGGTGGTCTTGGCCCGGGTTCGATTGGTCTCGTGGTCGATGGCTTCGGCTTGCTCACTCTCGTGCTCGACCGCCGCTCCGCCGCCGAGGAACTGGCGCTGGCCACCGCCGACCAGGTCATCGTGCGCCGCCTCACCGAAGGCTCGAATGGCCCGGGGGTCAGCGTTCCCGTGACGCTCACCCGGCCGTCAACCTGACGAACTGTCCACCGCAACGTGGTGGGGATAGCGTGACGGTATGCGCCCCGCGACCACGCTCACCCTCGGCTTGCTGCTGCTCTGCATCCTGACCGCAGGCATTCTGTCGCTGCTGCGCCTCTAGCTCCCTCGCAGCCGGCAGTGAGCAGGACCGCGCACGTGCCGGTAACCGGCGGGTAACATCCACGGAGCCGCAAGAGGGGGCTGGCATCACGTGAATTTGGCGCACATCATCGATCCGCATCCGGCCGACAAGGTGGCCATCATCAGCCGCGGCCGTGCCACCACGTACGGGGCGTTACGCGAGCAGGTTGCGCATGTGCGCGGTGGGCTCGCCGCACTCGGCGTCACCAAAGGCGACCGTGTTGCGCTGCTGTGCAGCAACGGCCGCTACTTCGTCGACATATACCTCGCCGCGCTGGGTTTGGGTGCAGTGACCGTGCCGCTCAACCCAAACAGTCCGGCGCCCGAGATCGAGCGCGAGGTACTGACCGTTGGCGCCAAGGTCGTGGTCGTCGAGCCGCAGGCCGCGGGTGCATGGGACCACATCAATCGGGCACAGTTGCCGAGTGTGCAACACGTTGTTGCCACCGAGCCTGGCACTGTCGCCGGCGCGGACTCCACGTTTGACGATCTACTTGGCGGGCAGCAGGTGCAGGCGATCGAAGTTGATGACGACGACCTGGCCGCACTCATTTTCACCTCGGGAACCGCCGGCTCGCCACGGGCAGCAATGCTCAGCCACGGCAACCTGCTCTCGAACCTCGAGCAGGGGCGCAGCACCGACGGCATCCGTGAAGACGACGTGGTCTTCGGTGTGCTGCCGATGTTCCACATCTTTGGGCTCAACGTCGTGCTCGGGCTCACGCTCGTTCGCGGCGCCACGGTCATCCTCGTGCAGCGCTTCGACCCCTTCACCGCGCTGGAGACCATCGCCGACCGCGGCATCACCGTGATCCCAGGCGCCCCGCCGCTGTGGCTCGCGTTCAGCCACTTCGACGATCTCCCGGCCGATAGCTTTGCAACCGTACGGCTCGCCCTCACCGGCGCCGCGAAGATGCCCGAAGAGGCCACCCGTCATCTGCAAGAGCGCTTCGGCATCGTGCTGCGTGAGGGTTACGGCCTGACGGAGGCCTCGCCGGTGGTCACCTCCTCGGCCGGCCTGACGCCCAAGACCGGCTCGGTCGGCAAGGTGCTCGATGGCATTCAGGTGCGCCTGGTCGACGAGAACGGCGACGACGCGCTGGAGCACGACTCCGGCGAGATCTGGGTGAAAGGCCCCAACGTGTTCAAGGGCTACCTCAACGACCCCGAGGCCACGGCGCGCGTGCTCACCGCCGATGGCTGGCTGCGCACTGGCGACATCGCCGTGGTCGACCACGAGGGCTTCCTCTACCTGGTCGACCGTGCGAAGGATCTGGTCATCGTCAGCGGCTTCAACGTGTACCCCGCCGAGGTCGAAGAAGTGTTGATGAAGCACCCTGACGTGCAAGAGGTCGGTGTCGTCGGCGTGCCGCACCCGCACACCGGCGAAGCGGTGAAGGCATTCGTGGTACTGCGCCCCGGGGCCACCGCACACGAAGACACACTGATCTCGTGGTGCCTCGACAACCTGGCGCGCTACAAGTGCCCGGCCAAGATCCTCTTCGTCGACGAACTGCCGCGCAATGTCAGCGGCAAGCTCCTGCGTCGCAGCCTCGTCTAACGCGCGTCTAACGCACGCCTCCTGCACGGAGCCCAAGGTCACACCGGACTCTCACCCTGTGAACTTTGTGAACGTGTGCACGAGTGCCTAGCGTGGCTCTTCTCATGGCTCTTGACCGAAACCGTCGTCGTATTCCTGATGCAACCGTTTCGCGGTTGCCGGTGTATCTGCGCATCCTGGGCGAGCAAAGTACCGCTGGCGTGGACAGCATCTCCTCTGAGGGCTTGGCTGAGCTGGCAGGCGTAAATGCAGCCAAGGTGCGCAAAGACCTGTCATACCTGGGCAGCTACGGCACTCGCGGTGTGGGCTACGAGGTCGACTACCTGGTATACCAAGTGCGCCGCGAGCTGGGCCTCACGCACGATTGGCCCGTGGTCATCGTCGGCGCCGGCAACCTGGGTCAAGCCCTTGCCGGTTACGCCGGCTTTGGCGAGCGTGGCTTCCCAGTGGCCGGCATTGTCGACGTGGACGACTCCAAGGTCGGCTCCGTCCTCGGCGGCGTGCGAGTGCGCCACATTGACGAGCTGCCGCAGATCGTTGCCACCAAGCGGGTCAACATCGGCGTGGTTGCCACCCCTGGCAGCGCTGCCCAAGAAGCTGCCGACCTGCTGGTCAAGGCCGGTGTTACCAGTATCTTGAACTTCGCCCCCATCGTGTTGACGGTGCCACGCTCCATCGAGGTCCGCAAGGTGGATCTCGCTGTCGAGCTGCAGATCCTCAGCTATCACGAACAGCGTCGGGCTGGCGGCGCAATTCATGCAGTGCCCGGTGCCCCTCCCCGCTCGGCGACGGCGTAGATTGGGAATCGCATGAGCATCGTCGTCATCGGTGTCAATCACCGCACGGCTCCTATCGAGCTGCTGGAGCGCGTCTCGCTGTCGGGTACCGATTTGCGCAAGGCCGTCACCGGGCTTGTCAGCCGCGCCAACATCCGTGAGGCTGCGGTCCTCAGCACCTGCAATCGCACCGAGGTGTTCTGCGTTGCGGAACGGTTCCACGGTGCCTACGCCGACATTCGCGATTTTTTCTGCGAGCTCGGTGGCCTGCAGCCCGATGAGCTGCACCAGCACCTCTACAGCCAGCACGACGAGGCTGCGATCAGCCACCTGTTCGAGGTTGCTGCCGGGCTCGATTCGGCGGTGCTGGGTGAGAGCGAGATTCTTGGCCAGGTACGCGGCGCGTGGGAGATGGCACAGGCCGAGGGTGGCGCGAAGGCGACCCTGAACCTGCTGTTCCGTCACGCCATCGAGACCGGCAAGCGGGCACGCACCGAGACGTCGATCGGCAAGCACACTGCATCGGTCAGCCACGCGGCGGTGGAGATGGCGCAGGAACGACTGGGTGGCATCGCCGGTCGTCGGGTGTTGGTCGTCGGTGCTGGCGATATGGGCGAAGGTATTGCCGTTGCGCTGGTTGGCGCAGGCGCCACCGACATCACGGTCATCAACCGCACTGAGGCTCGCGCTGTGCAACTCGCCGAGCGCGTGGGTGGCCGCATTGCGCCGTTCAGCCAGTTGGGCGCGGCGCTGCATGCGGCCGATGTGTTGCTCACCTGTACTGGTGCGGGCACCATCATCATCGATCACGATCTGGTCGTCGGCGCTCGCGAGGGTGTCACCACCCCGTTGCTCGTCGTCGACATTGCTGTGCCTCGCGATGTCGCGTCGGATGTCGAGCGGGCCGACAATGTCACGCTGCTCAACCTCGATCACCTGCGCGATTGGGCTGCTCGTGGCATTGCGTTGCGGGCCGCTGAGGCAGACCGTGTCCGCAGCATCGTCAGCGAGGAAGTCGAGCGCTTCGGCCTCGAAACCACCGCCCGGCAGGCAGCACCGTTGGTTGCGCAGCTGCATGAGAAGGCCGACACGGTGCGCGTTGCCGAGCTCGAGCGCTTCTCGAACCGGCTGGCCTCTCTCGACCCTGCGCAGCGCGTCGCAGTGGAAGCGGTCACCAAAGGCATCGTCGCCAAGTTGCTGCACCAGATGTCGGTGAAGCTGAAAGAAGATGCCGGTAGCCCGCAGGGCGAGCGCAACGCCGCCGCCGTGCGCGACCTCTTCGACCTGGGCTGATGGCTACTGACCCAACGACGTTGCGGCTGGCAACGCGAGGCAGCGCGCAGGCAACCGCGCAGGCAACCGCTGTCGCCGACGCACTGATGGCTGCCCACCCGGGGCTGACGGTGAAGCTGGTGTTCGTGGAGACACTGGGCGACCAGCGCACCGACGTGGCGCTGCACACCATTGGTGGCCAGGGCGTATTCGTGAAGGAAGTGCAGCGGGCAGTGCTGCAGGGCGACGCCGACCTGGCCGCCCACAGTGCAAAGGACCTGCCCTCGGCCGCGGCGGATGGCTTGCAGTTGGCCGCGTTCTGCGAGCGACGCGACCCGCGTGATGCACTGATTGGTGCGGCGCTTGCCGACCTACCGCAGGGTGCGACGGTTGCCACCGGATCGGTGCGCCGGCGAGCCCAGCTCACCGCGGTGCGGCCGGATCTACAGTTCGTGGAGCTGCGTGGCAACATCCACACGCGACTGTCGAAGTTGCCCGAGGGTGGCGCGCTAGTGATGGCGGTCGCCGCGCTACAGATCCTCGAGCTCACCGATCGGATCGCGCAGCACCTGTCGGTGGAGACGTTCGTGCCGTCGCCGGGGCAAGGGTGCGTGGCCGTTGAGTGCCGCACCGACGACGATGAGGTCGCCGCGCTGCTGGCCGCAATCGACCATCCGGCTAGTCGTGCGGCGGTCGAGCTGGAGCGTGCGTTCCTGGCCGAGCTGGGTAGCGGCTGCTCGCTACCCGTCGCCGCGTACGCGATCGAAGGCCTGCTCACCGGGTTTCTTGCGGACCCCTCCACGAATCTCCACGTGACGAAATCGGTGATGGTGCAGGGTGGGCGCGACGAACAGCTGCAGCATGCCGCAGAGCTAGCGCGGTCGCTGCAGGTCGAGCTCGGCTGAACCCGATGAGTGCTCTGGCCGGTCGTCGCGTCGTCGTCACTCGTGCGCCTGAGCAAGCCGGCGACCTGGTGTCGTTGCTGGAAGCAGCGGGCGCCACAGCGGTGGTGGTGCCGCTGATCGAGATCGTGTCCCAGCCAGCCGCCTGCGAAGTGTTGGCCGCGCTCGACCCGGCCGACTTCGACTGGCTGGTTGTCACCTCCCCCAACGGCGCGCGCGCCTACCTCGATGCCCACTCGACGGCACCCTCCAATGTCGCCGCCGTCGGGGCCACAACGGCGGCTGCGCTGACGGGTGGGCGACTGTCTGTCACGCTCGTGCCCACCGATCAACGCGCTGTCGGGTTGCTGGCCGATTTCCCCGCGGGCAGCGGCCGGGTGCTGTTGGTACAGGCTGTTGATGCGGAGACCACGATGGTCACCGGCCTGCAGCTCGCGGGCTGGCAGGTCACCGCCGTCAGCCCCTATCACAGCGCCCCAGTGCACCCGACGGCGGGCCAGCAACTGGCTGCATTGTCGGCCGATGCGGTGCTGTTTGCCAGCGGTTCAGCGGCCCGAGCCTGGGTGGCAGTGTTCGGGCAGACAACGCCACCGATTGTCGTTGCGATTGGCCCGCAAACAGCCGCCAACGTCGAACAAGCGGGCCTCAAGGTTTCACTGATCGCCGCCGATCACTCTCTGCCGGGTTTGGTGTCTGCTCTGGAAAGCCATCTGACCGGAAACGAGTAGCATTTTCCATAGTTCGAACCGAAACGGCCGGAACTTCGTACACACCATCATGCATATCACGTCGACCCCACGGCGCTGGCTCCTCCTCGTTGGTGCAGCTGCGATACTCACGGCCCTTGCCACAAGCCAGGCGGCCGCTGGTCGTACCGCGCCGCAGGTCAGCCCGCGGTTGCCGTCGGCGGCGATAGAGAACACCTCCTCGCAGACGCCTTCGGTCTCGGCTGACGGTCGCCTCGTGGTCTACGCCGGGGCCCCCACCACGCCCGGCGACACACGCGTCAGCACGACATGGATCAAGGATCGCGCCGATGGCACGGTGTACGAGCTGACCGGCCAGTCGCCCGACATTCGCCCTGGCGAGTCGGTATGGCCTGTCGTGAGTGCCGACGGATGCACTGTCTCGGTGATCACCGAGCTGGCGTACGACCTTTTCCGTGACGACGATTCGGGTGCCCGCTGGGATGTCTATCGCCTGCTCTTGCCGTCCTGCGGTGGCGAGCTGGGCGACTGGGAACTGGTTTCCGCGTCGCGTGGCACCGGCATCGAATCCACTGCCGGCGACAACGTCAGCCCACTGTACCCGCCGGCTGTGTCCGGTGAGGGTGGCGTGGTGGCCTATACGCAGCAGTTTAGTGTCGCCGCACCGCAACTCACCGGTATCACCGTGGTCGACCTGTCCATCGCCATTGGCGACACGGGCCGCTCCGTACCGGTTGCCGGCACTCCTGCCGCTGCTCCGGACAGCACGTTTAAGTACGTGGGCCTACGCGAGCCGTCCATCAGTGCCGATGGCGCCGTGCTCGCGTTCACCTCCGACGCACACTCGTCGCTGATGCTGGCCGAGTGGGGCGCTGGCGCCCAGCCCGGCGCTCTCGCCACCTCCAACGTGTATGTGTGGGATCGTCTCAACCTGGACCGCAACACCAACGTGCGCCGCGCCGCGCCGACGCTGAATGGCGACTTCGGCGACTCGTTCAGCCCGGCCGTCTCCGGCAACGGCCAGTTCGTTGCATTCGTTTCCACCGCTACCAGCTTGGTGGCCGGTGCTGCACTGCCGGCCTGCAATCCGCTCTGCTCCGCGCAGGTGTACCTGTTGGATCGCACAGCGGGTTCGGTGCAGCTGGCCAGCCGTGAAGCGGCAGAACCGACTGCACCGGGGGTGCCCGCTGCCGCCCCGATTGCTGCCGACAGTGGCGCCGGCCAGCCGGCACTCAACGCCAGCGGCGATGAATTGCTCTACGTGTCACGAGCCACCAACCTGTTCGAAACGCACAGCAGTGCAGCCGGCGGCCACGACGATGGCGACATCGTGCTGTTCGTGCCGTCGTCGGGCACCGTCGAACGGGTCTCCGTGCTGGCCGATGGCGTCACGCCCGGCCCGGCCGCCAATTCGCATCCCAAGCTGTCTGCCACTGGTCGCGTCGTCGTGTTCGACACGCTTGCCGGTGCCGCCTATGGCAACCCGGTGGCGCCAGGGCGCCAGGTGGGCATCGTCGATCACCCGCCCGTGCTCGAGCTGGCCAACCTTGATGTCGGCACCGTCGCCGTTGGTTACCCGGGGCCGGAGTGGTACCTGGTGGTCAACAACCGTGGGCCGTCATCGTTTGTGCCCGCACTGGCGGAAACATCGAACCCCGATTTCTTGATCAGCGGCGGCAGCTGTGTCACCGCGGTTGTTACGCCGGTGCCGCCCGGTGGCACCTGCACCATCAACTTGATGATGATGCCCAGCGTTGCCGGCCCCATCGCTGGCACGCTCACGGTCAGCGAAGCTGGTTTCGATGCGATGTCAATGAGTGCTCAGCTCTCCGGTCTAGGTGGCGACCCGGCCCTCGCACCCACACCCGGCGGCGGCTATGGCGGCTCACTCGTCGTGGGTTCACGCGGCGAGCCGGTGCCGTTCACGCTCACCAACGTTGCGTTCAACCCGGTGCGCATCACCTCGGTCAAGGTGCTGGGCTCGAACCCGGAAGACTTCCACGTCAACCTCGACGAGTGCACACGAAAGTCGCTCGACGCGGGCATGGCGTGCGACCTGCAGGTGATCTTCAACCCCACAGGGTCGGGACGGCGCACCGCCAACGTGGTTGCGGTCACCGATGGTGGCGTGTACGCAACCATCCTTGTCAGTGGCGACGCTCACTACGAGCCGAAGATGGCCGCTAGCAACACCACCATCATCCCCGGCTCGCGCGTCACGCTCACCGGCATCGGCTTCGAGCCCAATATGCCGGTCACCATCTCATGGAGTGATGGCAGCGGCACCAGGCTCAACGCCGTCACAACCGGCTACGGCACGCTGGATGTCCAGTTTGTTGTGCGCCCCACCGAGCGTGCGGGCGACCGCACGTTGGTGGCGCAAACAGCCGATGGGCAGGCCGCAGTCGCCGAGGTGTTTGTAGTCAGCCGCGCAGGCGGCGTCTCGCCCGGCGCAGCCAACTGGCCCGGCCGTTGAACTGGCCCGGCCGTTGAGCTAGCCCGGCCGTTGAGCCGGCCCGGCCGTCGTGCCGACCGCTTGCTTGTTGCGGGCGTCGCTTACGCGGGCAGCAGTCGGCCGCTGGCAAACACGTTCTGGAAGCACGTGGTCAGCGTCTGGTCGCCTTGGCTGGCGCAAGTGACTTGCACGGTCAGCTCTTCGCCTTCCAGTAGCTCTATCGGCGTGACCAGTGGTGCGCTGACGTCGCCGTAGATCTGCGCGAGGGCGAACGTGAACAGGGGCACGTCGCCGCGCAGGATCAGCAGTGAGCCCTGGTCGCTGTTGGGGTTCTGCACGATGATGTCAGTGATGCGCATGCGTTGCCCGGCTGGCACCTTGTAGACCGCGGTGTCCGATTGGCCGACGGGAACCGAGACGGAGAGCGGAATGTTGATGATGGTGCCCTTCTCTTCTTCGGGAATGGACGGCAGCACAGTGATGCCGGTGAGCGAATCGATGGTTGCTGCGATGGTGGTGGTGGTCGCCGGAACCGCCTCACGCACCGCCGTGTCGGCGGCGTCACGAATGGCGGGCTTGACGACGCCGAACCATCCGGCCAGGACAACGGCTGCGACCGTGATCAGCCCAACGGTGCGGCCGACCAGATGCTCGGGCACCATCGGCGTTTGCACGAACGTGGCGTTGCTGGTGGCGGTGGGGCTGCCGGTTTGGTCTGCATCGATACGGAAGGGGATGGTGCGCGCCCGCCGCTCCCACTGGAAGCCCTTGGTGCGCACCTTCATGCGGATGAGGGTGCTGCCGCCAGGCTCGACGCCGGCGGCGGGCGGGTCGAACTCGGCCTCGACACGACCTGACGAATCGATCAGGTGCAGTCGGCAGCTGGCCTGTGTGTTGCCCCGGTTCTCCAGCATCATCTCGTAGGTCGCGCTGCGGCGACTGCGTAGTGCGGGCTGCAGAACGTCGAGCCGCCGGTCGAAGCTGACGGCAATGTTGAGCGTGGTCTCCGCGCTACGAACGTCGTCGGGGTCACTTTGCGGAATGATCCGGATGGACAGCGAGGTTGGGCCCGCCGTGGTGCTGGGGAGCAGCGGCGGAAACACCTCGATATCGATGACCTGCTGCGTGCCGCCAAAGAGGGTGAGCGTGGCTGGGTTGATGGTGGTCCAGCCGGCGGCCATACCAGCGGTGGTGAGCACAAATGTGTCGGTCGTGTCGCCGAGGTTGACCACCGTCAGCTGCAGAACCGCAACCGTGCCGGGAGTGACGTCGACGTCGCCGCGAGAGAACCAAGCCTGGGCTGCCATCGCCCGAGACGCTACCGGCCCTGGCTGCCGCGTTAGTGGAAGGTGACGCGGTCGCGGCCGCTCTTCTTCGCCTGTTGCAGCGCGCTGGTCGCGTCGGCGAGCACCCGCGCGGAGTCCAACGCGCCGCTACCCACAGAGGCACCGACCGAGGCCGTGATCGTCACGCTGCTCGGAATGCCGTGCCAGGTGCGAGTTGCAATCAGCATGCGAACACGTTCGAAGACGGAGCGGGCATCGCCCGGGGAGGTCTCGCGCAGGATCATTACGAACTCATCGCCACCCAGGCGGATGACTGAATCACCGCGTCGACAGACACGCTCCAACACCCCGGCGACCTCCTGTAGCACGCTGTCGCCTTCGAGGTAGCCGTAGTCATCGTTGACCCGCTTGAAGCCGTCGAGGTCGATCACGCCGACACATACAGGTGCGTGCTCCTCCAGAACCTCGGGCAGCAGGTGCGCGAGGCGGCGGCGGTTGGGCAGACCGGTGAGCGGGTCGCTTTCGCTGAGGGCTTCCACGCGCAGGTGCTCGACACCGAGGCGCACGTGCTCCCAGCGGGCGCTGCGCTCGTCGTGCAGGCGGCGGTTGGCGTTGTCGAGGTTGCGTTCCAGCGCAGCGCGAGCCTCGTCGAGGCGACCCATCTTCCACAGCACCTCGACTTCCACCTTGAACAGCGGTGCGAGGTACTCGGTGTAGTTGATCTCAGCGGCGAGTGCGATCGTGTCGCCAATGAGGTCGATGACGTCGGTGCTCTGGCCGGCGCCCCACAGCGCCATTGCCTCGCCGGACATTGCGATGACCTGCGCTTCGCGCATGCCGTGTTCGGTGGCGAGGGCACGTGCGCTGCGGGCATCGTCCAGTGCGGCGTGGTAGTGGCCGATCTCGGCCAGCATCATCGAGCGATGTGCCATGGCCTCGCAGATCGCCAACATCTCGTGCCCACCCTCAGGGTCCAGCGCGGCGGTCGATGCGTAGAGGCCGTCGTGGAGGAGGCGGTTGCGCTCGTCGGGGTCGGGTTCGCGCTGGGCCGCGTAATGGTAGGCGCCCGACATGCTGGAGTACGCGAATTGGCGGTCGTCGGCGGTCTCGGCCAGGCGCAGCGCGCGGTCGTACAACTCAAGAGCGGCTTCTACGAAACCGCACTGCGCGTAGGTGACGGCCATGTTGTGCATGACCTGGTAGTTGGGGGCCTCATTGGGCAGCCGAGCCAGGATGTACACGGCCTCGGAGAGAATGTTGGCGGCTTCAGCGAGTCGATTGGAGCGGCTGTGATGATCGACCATCACGCCCAGGGCATCAGCCAGCTCGGGCAGGTAACCCTCTGATCGCGCCTGTTGGGCGACGACTTGGGTGAGGGCCGCGGCGTCTTCATAACGCTCGACCGCGAGCAGACAGCAGGCCTGACGGATCTGCAGGTTGAGCCGCGTCTGCTGGTTGTCGGCAGCGTCCGCCGCCATCGCGAAGAGTCGGCCGGCTCTGTCAAAGTCGCCCGCCTGGCGCGCCTCTACCGCTTGCTGCTCCAGCGAGCCCAACACCTTGGAGTTGTGTTCGCGGCGTGTGGTGGGCCCATCCATGTGTGAAAGGTATCGGCGCGTTGGGGGGCAGACCTGAGTAGATCGTTACGATACGTAGCCGTGCCCGGTTCTTTCCCCGCCTCGCGGCCTCGGCGTTTGCGCAGCTCGTCCGCAATGCGCGATCTCGTCGCCGAAACTCAGCTCGATGTTCGCCAACTGGTGGCGCCGCTTTTCGTGCGCGAAGGCATCGATTCGCCGCAGCCGATTGCGTCGCTGCCGGGCATCGTGCAGCACACCCGTGCCAGCCTGCGCGAGGAAGTCCGCCTGCTCGCCGGCCTTGGTGTACGGGCTGTCATCCTGTTCGGCGTGCCGTCCGTGAAGGACGAGATCGGTTCGGGCGCCTTCGACCCGAACGGCATCGTGCAGCTGGCCCTGGCGGACCTGGCTGGCGATGTTGGCGACGAGATGGTGTTGATGGCCGACCTGTGCGTTGACGAGTACACGTCGCACGGTCACTGCGGTGTGCTGGATGGGCCGGCGGGCGACCCGAATACGTCAGTCGACAACGACGCAACGTTGGAAATCTACGGCCGCATCGCGGTCGCGCAGGCACACGCAGGGGCGCACATGGTGGCGCCCAGCGGAATGATGGACGGCCAGGTCGGTGCCATCCGCGCCGCGCTCGATGGTGCCGGGCATGGCAACACCTCGATCCTGGCCTACTCGGCCAAGTACGCCAGCGGTCTGTATGGCCCGTTCCGAGACGCCGTCGATTGTGCAATTGTCGGTGGTGGCGACCGCAAGGCGTATCAGCAGGATTGGCGCAATGCCCGCGAGGCGATTGTGGAAGTGCAAGCGGATATCGCGCAGGGCGCCGACATGGTGATGGTGAAGCCGGCGCTCAGCTACCTCGACATCATCGCCGCAGTGAAGGCGGCGGTGAATGTGCCGGTTGCGGCGTATCACGTCAGCGGCGAGTACGCGATGATCAAGGCCGCTGCGGCCAACGGCTGGATCGACCACGACGCGGTCGCCACCGAGCAGCTCACCGCCATCCGCCGCGCGGGTGCCGATGTCATCCTCACGTACCTCACGCGCTGGTACGCCGAGACCTTCTCCTGAGGAGCATGCACGTGACTGATCAGCCTCGTTCGAATGCCGAGCTCTTTGCCCGCTCGTGTGCGGTCATCCCTGGCGGTGTGAACAGCAGCATCCGTGCGTTCAAGTCGGTTGGCGGCACGCCGTACATCGTCGATCGCGCCCAGGGCCCGTACGTGTTCGACGTGGAGGGCACGCGCTACCTCGACCTGGTGCAGAGCTATGGCGCCATCATTCTTGGCCACGCGCACCCGGCCATCACCGCCGCTATCACCGCCGCGGCTGCGGGCGGCACGTCGTACGGCGCGCCAACGCCCGGCGAGATGCTGCTGGCCGAGGAGATCGTCGCGCGGGTGCCCAGCTGCGAGCGCGTGCGCCTCATGAACTCCGGCACAGAGGCCACCAGCACCGCGGTGCGCCTTGCTCGTGGCTTCACCGGTCGCGACCGCATTGTGATCTTCCACGGCAACTTCCACGGTGCCACCGATGCGCTGTTGGCTGCTGGTGGCAGTGGCGTCGCAACGCTCGGGTTGCCCGGAACCGCCGGGGTGCCCGCCAGCGCGGTGGCCAACACGCTGGTGGTGCCGTACAACGTGGTGCCGGTGTTGGACGAGCAGGTGGCGGCAGTGTTTGTCGAGCCGCTGGCCGCAAATATGGGCGTCGTTGCGCCCGCGCCTGGCTTCCTCGAGGGCTTGCGCGCCGAATGCGATCGCGTGGGCGCGCTGTTGGTGTTCGACGAAGTGATCACCGGCTTCCGCCTCGGTACCGGTGGCGCGCAAGAGCATTTCGGTGTGCGTGCCGACATCACGACGTTCGGCAAGGTCATCGGCGGCGGCCTGCCCATCGGCTGCGTTGGTGGACGCCGCGACATCATGGAGACGCTGTCGCCGCTCGGCCCGGTGTTTCATGCCGGCACGCTGGCGGGCAATCCGTTGGCCACTGCCGCTGGTCGGGCGGCGCTTGCTCTGCTGACACCCGACGCGTACTCGTTCCTGCGTGGTCGCGCCACGCGATTGTCGGCGTTGCTGACGGCCGCGTTCGCCTCGGCGGGTGTGGCGGCGAACTTCCCGGTCGTGGGCACGCTGGTGGGCATGTACTTCGGTGGTGCCCTGGGTGCGGGCGTTTCGCCCACCAACTTCGCCGAGGCAAAGACCACCGACGAAGCGATGTTCCGCGTGTTCTTCCACGCGATGTTGGCCGAGGGTGTGGCGTTGGCTCCGGGTGCGTACGAGGCGTTGTTCGTTGGCTTGGGCCACACCGACGACGTGATCGATGCGATCGGTGCCGCGGCTGCGCGTGCCGCAGTAGCGACTGCTGCCGCTCTCCGCGTCGGCTGACCTACGCTCTCGCCGTGCGGCAGTTCTTCACCCTGCGTTTTTGGTTGCCGATTGCCGCGCTGGGCGGGCTGGCGCTCGCTGTGGTCGCGTTTACGAAGAGTCGCGAGTCCGATGCGGGGCCAGCGGTCAAGGATGTGGGCACGGCCACCCCCGATCGCACGATTGACGTGGTCGCCTGGGTCTACGCCGTGCAACCACCGCCGGGTTTCGCCATTGTCGATGGTCGGGCGAACAAGGACATGGCGCTGATCATTGATGGCACCCGCACGATGATCATCACGGCGGGCACGCCTGGCGAGATGGACTGCCCGCGGTTTGCGGAGTTGGCGCAGTGCACGGTGGCCGCCGATCTGCTGGGTGATGGTGTGCTGTGGTTCTCGATCATCAAGGGCGTGCCGGGGGCGACGGTCGAACTGCCGGCGGTGGCCGAGTTGCTGGACGGTGGTTGGGTGCGGTTGGAGAACGGTTGGGTGGTGCAACACGCACCGAAGGTGGAGCGCAGTTGCGCGGAGGACTCGGCCTCGCTCAACGACTTCATCGAGCACTTCGGTGCCGCCGCCAAGTCCACCTTCAACTTCGAGCAACAGCAAGTCGTGAAGGTCACGTGTCCCGGTGGATCCAGTGCGACGTCGACCGTGCTGCCCACGACCACCCTCGACCCCAGCATCCTCAACCCCACCGCGACCACTCTCCAACCCATCACCATCGACACCAGCGAAACCGGCTGAATTCCCGGGCGCGTCCGGTGCGTGCGCAGCAGTTTCTGGGTGTCCTGCGTCTTACCCGGCGACCTGGGTGTTCTCCGTCCCGGTTTCCGGGACGGGATGCACCCTGAACGCGCGTGGACGGCGTACTCCTGTGAACGCGCGAGCATTGTCGCACCGAATACAACGGGAGGCCTTGAGGCCACCAACTGCCGAAAACTGCGTCCCAACCGTGCCGGGTTAATGGCACTCAAGGATCCGACTCACGAGGGGGACCGCACGAGGGACTCAGACGGCGCGGTGGCGAGCGACTTCGAAGGTGGCCAGTGCGGCGGCGGCGCTGACGTTCAGCGAGCTCAGCCGGCCCAGCATCGGAATGCTGACGATCATGTCGCAGCGCTCGCGCACCAGGCGCGACAGCCCGGCACCCTCGGCACCCAACACCAGGCAGATGCCTTCGACGGCTAGATCGCCGATTTCGAAGAGCGTCCTGTCGGCAGCGTCGTCGAGGCCGACCACCCAGATGCCAGCCTCCTTGATGCGAGCCAGCGCGGCGGGCAAGCCACCTACTACCGCCATCGGCACATGCTCCACGGCGCCGGCCGCAGCCTTCGCAACCGTGGGCGTCACATGCACCGCACGGTGGCGGGGCAGCACAACACCTTGCACACCAGCACCGTCGCAACAGCGCAGCAACGCGCCCAGGTTGCCGGGGTCTGTCACGCCATCAACGGCGACGAGGAACGGCTGTTTGGTGCCCTTACGGACCAGCAGCGTCGTCAGCTCGGTCTCCTGCAGCGGCGCAGCGAACGCCAACACACCCTGTGGGGCTTCGCTGCGAGCCTGCTCGTCCAGCCGACGGCGAGCCACCTTGGTCACGGTCACGCGCATCGTGGTGGCAATGTCGACGATGTCGCCGATGACTTCGTTCTGGTTGCCCTCAGCATCCAGCTCGACCGACACCCACACTTCGTGCACCCGCCGCTTGCCGGCCAACAGCAACTCGCGCACGGCCTGGCGGCCTTCGATCTGCTCGCCGCCCAACGGCTTATCCACGGGGCGATTGCGCTCGTCACCGGGCACGGCAATTTTGCCGGTGCGGCCAGCGCCACGAGATGCGTACTGCCGTGCGCCCGTGACGCCGCGGTTGCTGTCCGAACGCGACCCGCCCGAGCGCTCAGCTCGTGCCGGGCGCGCTCCGGCGGCGCCTTCGGGCTTGCTGCCAGCCGACTTACCGCCAACGGACTTACCGCCAACGGACTTGGGACCAGCCGACTTGGGACCAGCGGACTTGCCGCCAACGGACCTACCGCCAACGGACTTGCCGCCGGCAGCCTTCCCCGCTCCCGACGTACGCGCACCGCGCGGTCCGCCCTTGTTGCCTACTGGTTTGCCTGGCTTCATCGATCTTGTCCTTGCGCTTGGATCACAGCCACCGCCCACACGGCGATACCTTCCTGGCGGCCGAGTGCGCCAAGGCCCTCTGCCCGGCGGCCCTTGACGGTGACGGGTGCACCTGCCGCTTCGCTGAGCCGCTGCTGCATCGTCGCCCTGTGCGGTGCCAGTTTCGGCGTCTCACAGACAACCGAACAGTCGACGTTACCGACCACAAACCCCGCTTCCTGCACGAGTGTGACCGCATGGCGCAGCAGCACCAGCGAATCGGCGCCCTTCCACTGCGGGTCCGTGTCAGGAAAGTGCTCGCCAATATCGCCCAAACCGGCGGCGCCCAGTAGCGCATCAGTCACGGCGTGCGCCACCGCGTCGGCGTCGCTATGCCCGTGCAGACCACGAGCTCCCTCGAACGTCACTCCGCCCAACACCAGCGGTCGCGACGGGTCGTCACTGAAGCGATGAATGTCGAAACCCTGCCCGACGCGAATCATTGGCACGCTCATCTTTGGTCCGCCCTTCACACTCTCAGCGACGTGTCGCCGCGCCCACGTAAGGTCGTCGGGGCCAGTGATCTTGCGATTGTGTGTGTCGCCGGCAACCACGACCACGCGTCCGCCGGCTGCCTCCACCAGTGCCGCGTCATCGGTAGCTGCGTCGCCAGGCAGATAGGCGGCGCGCAACACGTCAGCACGAAAAGCCTGCGGTGTCTGCACCGCCATCAACTCGGCGCGCTGAGGCGTGTGCACCACCAATCCATCGGCAGCGACCTGTTTGATCGTGTCAGCCACCGCCACGCCTGGGATCGCCCCGTCGGCCCCGGCGACAACCGCGGACACGACTCGCGCAAACACATCCGAACTGGCGAACGGACGGGCCCCGTCATGCACGCACACGATGGTCGCGTCGGCAGGAACATGCGCCAGCCCAGCCCGAACCGACTCGCTACGCGTCGCCCCACCAGCGACCCCGCCCTCACGAGCGACGTCCGCCGCAGGAACCACGACCACCACACCATCGCTCGCCGCCCGGGCCGCAGCTACCGCCCAGTCCAACACTCGCTGCGAACCCAGCGATTCGTACTGCTTGAGACCACCGAAACGCGCCCCTGCACCGCCAGCGACGACGATGGTCCACACCGATTCCGGCTGATTCGCGGACTCGGTCTCCGGTTGCTGCGTCGACACCCCGGCGAGGGTAGTACCGTTCGGTTGACCATGGCTCACGAAGAACTGCTTGCCCGTACCGATTTCTTCGCCGACGCGCCTCCCGCGATCGTGCGCGACATGGCTGCCGCTGGCAGCGAACTCCATCTCATCCGCGGCGACGTGCTCTTCCGCGAGGGCGATCTAGCCGACTCGCTGTACCTCGTCGTCAGCGGCCGAATTGCGATTGCGATCGCCAACCCCATCGACCATCGTGAGACCGTCGTCGCCCTGATGGACGCCGGCGACCTGTTTGGCGAGATGAGCATGCTCGATGATGGCCCCCGCTCGGCCATGGCCCGCTCGCTGGAACCCTCCACCGTGTTTGCCATCCCGTTCGACCCGGTGGTGAACGCATTCCGCAGCGACCCGCAGTTGCTGTGGGGCGTCACCCGTCTGCTGGCGCACCGACTGCGCGTGATGGACGAGGCGTTGGCCGACAGCGTGTTCCTCGACGTCACCGGCCGCACCGCCAAGCGCCTGCTTGAGCTCTCCGAGGGAGCCGACGAGTTCGTGCTCCCCATCACGCAGGAGGAGCTGGCCGGTATGGTCGGCGCCTCACGCGAGCGGGTCAACAAGGCCATCGCCAGTTTCATCCGCCTCGGCTACATCGACCAGCACGAGCGCCGCTACACCATCCTCAAGCGCGACGCGATGGAGCTCCGCGCCCGCTAGCCAATGGTTCCAATGGAGGGTTCCAACCGCACCGCAGGTCACCGAAACCCTCCATTGGCTGGTCGCCTTCTCCGCTACTTTCTAGGCGTCGCGGCGGTTGACGGCCCTGCTGCCCAACGCCACAAGCGCCAGGGCGACGGCACCGAAGTAGCCGCCGGCAACGATGCGTGACGGGCCGCCATCCCCGAACGACTCGACCAGCGCCAGGCGAATACCCGCTTGGAACGGCATCCACATGCCGATCTTGTCGTTGCCGGTGATGACGCTGAGCAGCGCTCCGACCAGGCCCTCGGCAATGAGCGGCCACACGATCAAAATCGACACGGCGACCGGCGTGCTGCGGGTGATGAGGCCGAAGCCGTAACCGGCCAGCGCCATCAACGCCGTCAGCACGACAACGCCGACCATGGCGGGGACGGCGGTAGGAACGTCGGCAAGATCGATCGTGGCGCCGCGACCGCTGGCAATGCTGCTCCCCGCGAGCCATCCAATCAGCACGACGACGGCCGCCAACACACTTGTCGCGACAACTACCACCACGCCTTTGGCGACGATCACCTTGATGCGTTGTGGTGTCGCCGCGAACGTGGGGCGAATAGTGCCGAACCCAAACTCGCTGGTGATGGACGCGGCGGCAATGACACCGCAGAGCAGCGCAGCAACGACAGTGGTACCTGTCAGCACGCTGGCCAGATCGCGTGTGTTGAAATCGACTTCGTCGCCGCTGAAGAAGGCGGTCAGCAGTGTGACCACCAGCGGAAAGGCGACGGCGATGATGGCCAGCACCCAGTTCATGGTGACGGTACGCAGCTTGATCCACTCGGAACGCAGCAGGTTGATCATTGCCCGGCCAGACCCGTTGAGGTGTATTCCTGCGCACCGGCGGTCGCCTTGAGGAACGCGTCCTCCAGCGAGCCGGTCTGCGACGACAACTCGTGCAGCACCAGCTGCTGCTGCGCAGCCATCTCGCCCACGGCAACGCAGTCCAGGCCGCGGATGTCGAGTGTGTTGGTGGCGACCTTGGTGACATCTCCGCCGGCGGCCGTCAGCGAAGCGACCAGCGTCTCCGCGGTCGGGCTCTGCACTCGCACCCAGTGGTCGGCGTAACGGTCGACGAACGCGCCAACGGTGGACTGTTCGATGAGGCGACCCTGGCCAATGACGACGAGATCCTCCGCCATCAGCGCCAACTCCGAGAGCTGGTGGCTGCTGACCAATACGGTGCGTCCCTGGCGAGCGAGATGCGTGAGCACGTCGCGAATCCAGCGGATGCCTTCCGGATCGAGGCCGTTGGCGGGCTCGTCCAGGATGACGGTGTGCGGGTCGCCCAACAGCACGCCGGCCAACCCCAGCCGCTGGCGCATACCCAGCGAGTAGCTGCGCAGGCGTGACCCGGCGACCGACGTGAGGCCGACCATCTCCAACACTTCATCGATGCGTGAGCGGGCGATGCCGTTGCTCGCTGCCAGCCAACGCAGGTGGTTGCGGGCGCTGCGGCCGGGGTGTACGTAGCCAGCGTCGAGCAGCGCGCCCACTTCGTGGAGCGGCCGCTTCAGGTCGTGGTACGCCGTGCCGTCGAACAGCGCAACGCCAGCCTCGGGCCGGTCGAGGCCCAACATGCATCGCATCGTGGTGCTTTTGCCCGAACCATTCGGCCCGAGAAAGCCGGTGACCACACCGGGCCTCACCTCGAAGCCGAGGTGGTCGACAGCGAGCTTCGAGCCGAATCGTTTGGTGAGATCGCCGACGCTGATCACGCGGTCACGTGGTGATCCAATTGCAGCGTGTCAACGAAGGCGTTGGCAACCACGACAGGGTCGCCGCCATTGGCGACGATCTCGTTGATCATCTGGTTGAGACGTTCGGTGGTCAGCACAGTGGCGATGGCATCGATGGTGCCAATTGCTTCCGGCGTGGCGGAGGTGGACGACATCAAGGCGAGTGCGGCGTTGGTGGGCACCATCAGCTGATCGTCGGTGAGGATCTTCATCCGCTCGCTGGTGATCAGCGGGTTCAGCGAGTTCATCACGAAGCAGTCGGCGGCGCCAGCGGTGATCGCGGTAGCCAGGTCGGGATCTTCGATGGTGGCCGTGTCCTTGAACTGGCCGCCGTAGTACAGCTGGAAGGCAGGAAGGCCATGGATCTCGTCAGCCATGAAGGCTGCCGAGCCGCCGAGCACCACGTTGGGAGCGATGGAAGCCAGGTCCGTGAGCGAGATCAGCTGCGTGCCGGAATTGGCCGTCATGGCATCGGCGGAGCAGGCGATGACCTGCTTGTTCTCCGCCAGCGACCCGTTGTTCACAATCAGCGTGGAGGGCAGGCCAGCGTTGAGTGCCAGCACCTGCTCGACGATCGAGTGACCGTTGCCGGGCTTGGGAACCTCGGTGGTGGTCGTGTCGCCAACCAGTGTCGTGGCGATGGCCGCGGTCGTGGTGGTGACGGCGGACGTGGTGGTGGCGCCGCCGATTGAGGTGGTGGTCTCTCCGGAAACCGTGGTCTCAGGGGGTACAAGCGTGGTGGTGGTCACGATGACCGGGGCGAGCGTGGAAGCCGGGCCGGTGGGTAATGAGGTGCTGGGCAGCGGCGACGCGTCGGGAAGGCTGTACACGAACTGCAGCAGGTCGTCGGAGTAGTCGGGGATCAGCTGGAAGGTGCCGTCCTGGATGGCCTGGTAGTACTGGGCGCGGTCCATCTCCACCGGGTCCTTACGGGCGACGCGGAAGCCGCCGTCCTCCAACACGCGGGCGTAAATTGCGGCCAACAGCTGGCTCTCCGGGTCGCCCTTCACCGACGTCACGGCGATGCGCGGTGGCAACTGCAGCGTGCTGGCAGGGGTGGAATCGTTGCTGCTGCAAGCGGTGAATGCCACCGCCGCGAGTGCAACCGGGCCGAGGCAACGCATGAACATTTGGGCAGTGGGGGTCGTCCGCTTCATCGGGGTGCGAGCCTAGTGGCGGCAGGGGCTGGCGCAGCGGTCGCCGGGTCGCGCTCGAAGATCTGCCGCGACTGCGATCTGGGTGAGAGTATTGGTGCCGTTCGCCACCGACCACGCCAGCCCCGGACGTGCAGGCACCGGTGTGCGGCGCGGCAGCGCGACACCCAGGAGGTCGCCGTCCAAGTCGCTGCCTCCGGTGAGCACCAGCCCGCTGCGGCTGCGGCGGACCACCACGGTCCAGTGCCCGTAGAGCTGGCGGAGTGCATCGGGCCGGCCGGCAGCGACGATCCACGTGTTCGGCCGGCCACCCGCCACCAGAGCTGCGAGACGGCCGTTCGGGTCGTCCACCATTTCGGCATCGTCAACCAGCACCAGCAGCCGGCCGTTCGGTGGCAGGTCGTCCAAAATGGACGTGTCGGGCGCACTCAACGCAGCGGTCATGGGGCCACCGGGGCCAACGACGGATCGGCGAGGCGTGATCGTCGCCACACAGCCATCCGGATGGGCCTCGCGCCACGCATGGGCGATGCGCGCCAGCGCGCTACTGCGACCGGATCGTGCCCCGCCGACGACGAGCAAGTGCTCACCGTCGGGAAGATCGAAGGAGTGGGAGTTGCCGCTGGCGAAGTCGAGACCCAGTGGCAGTGACGTGATGCCATCGTGCGCGGAGCCGGCCGGCAACTCGCCGGCAGCAACGACCGCAGGGACGATGGAGATGCCACGGGCG
>JAYUCY010000066.1:0-9525 GCA_043740085.1 Ilumatobacteraceae bacterium | reverse complement strand
CGTCGCCACATCGAACGACAGTCACGAAGCCCTCACCCTGACCGCTCTCGACCGCGGGCTGCACGTGCTGTGCGAGAAGCCGATCGCGACCAACGCTGAAGCAGCCCGGCGCATGGCCACACGGGCCACGGAGCAAGGGGCGATCACTCTCGTACCGTTCACGTATCGGTACATGCCCACGAACCAATACGTCAAGCGACTGATCGACGAAGGGTTCGTCGGCCACCCCTTCCATCTCAACATGCGCTACTTCACCGGCTTCGCTCGCGACGGCGAGTACAGCTGGCGCTTCGACACCGAGCGCGCCGGGTCGGGAGTGCTGGGAGACCTCGGCAGCCACTGGCTGCACGTCGCCCGCTGGCTGTTGGGAGAAGTCGTCGAGATCGGATGCATCACGTCGCGATTCATAGAGCGGGCGCCACGCCCGGACGGAACGGACTACGACCGCAGTGAAGATTCAGCACAGATCACCGTCCGCTTCGCGAACGGCGCATACGGCACATTGCAGGTGAGTGCCGTGTGCTGGGAAGGCACCGACTTCAACCAGACGCACCACCTCGATCTGCACGGATCAGACGGGACGGTCTATGCGTACAACGACTGGTCGACGGTGCAGGAAGTGCGCGGCGTACGTGCCCACGCGGCGGGCCCCGCCGCGGTGATGCCGATCCCGGACGACATCTGGGGTGACGCTCGCCGTGATCGTGTGCACGACACCTACCGTGATGTGTTCCGCGGTGGTGGTGCCATGGTCGGCGAGTGGGTGGACGCCGTCCGTGACGGTGTGGCGTGTTCGCCCGACCTCAGCGAAGGCGCTCGGGTGCAGTCCCTCCTCGATCTCGCCGTGCAGAGCGCTGCGTTGGACGGACGCCTCCTCGACGCGAGGGCATGAATGCGGGCGATTCCGGCAAAGGTGTCTGTCGGCATTTGCGTGTCGATCGCCGTGCTGGCGGGGTCTTGCGGTTCGGGCGACCGTCGGTCCGGGACCGACCTGCGCTTGTCCGGCGTCGGCATCCTTGCCGAGGGTTGCACGCTGGTCGCTCAACTCGCGAGCGGCGTGATCGTCGATCGTCCGGGCCAGGTAGTGACCGTGGCCCACGCGATCGCCGGTGCGAGGTCCATCACCGTCGTCGACCACGCAGGGATTGCCTATCCAGCGACAGTGCGAGCGTTCGACAAGGACAGCGACCTCGCTGTGCTCGACGTCTCCGGTCTCGATGCGCCCGCGCTCGATGTTGTGCCGAGCACGGTAGGCGCGGGGTTCATCTTGACGTGGAGCCGTGATGCAGGCGTGATGTACGACCAGGTGAAGGTGAGTAAGCTGTTGACCGTCACCATCGAGGACATTTACGTCGAGGCGATCGTCGAGCGAAAGGGAATCGAGGTGCTCGGTGAGATCCACTCGGGCGACTCCGGCGGCGCGGTGCTGTCGTCCGCGGGCGACGTCATGGGCATCATCTACGCACAGTCGCGCACCCGGACCGAAGTTGGCTTCGCGACGGACGCCTCCGAACTGGAAGCGTTGCTGCTCACGACGTCCAAGACCGCCGTATCCAACGGACGATGCGGTTGACGTCGCGTCACGACTCGACCGAAAAAATGACAACTGCCCGGACCGTTACAGGTCCGGGCAGTTCCGATCTCCGCAGAGATCACAGTGTGGGCCGGGCAGGATTTGAACCTACGTAGGCTATGCCGGTTGATTTACAGTCAACTCCCTTTGGCCACTCGGGCACCGACCCATCGGCGGTGAGAGAGGCTATCGGCTTACCTGCGCTTGGCGTTACTCTTTGCCGTTACTCTTCACGGCATGTCCACATTCGACGTCGTGTCCGAAATCGATCGCCAGGAAGTCAAGAACGCAATCGACCAGGCGCAGCGTGAGATCGGCACCCGATTCGACTTCAAGAACACCGACTCGTCAATCGAGCTCAACGACCTGGTACTGACCCTTCGCACCGTCAGCGAAGATCGTCTGGCTGCCCTTCGTCTCGTCGTCGAGGAGAAGCTGGTCAAGCGCGGTGTGTCGCTGAAGGGCACCGACTACGGCAAGGTTGAGGAAGCCACGCAGAACACGGTTCGCCAGGTGGTCACCCTCAAGGTGGGCATCGGCAGCGACAAGGCTCGCGAGATCAACCGCATGATCAAGGAGAAGGGCCCCAAGGGCGTCAGCAGCCAAACCCAGGGCGAGACCGTGCGGGTCACCGGCAAGAAGCGCGACGACCTGCAGGCCGTCATCGCGCTCCTGAAGGCTGCCGACCTCGGCATCCCGCTGCAGTTCCAAAACTTCCGCGACTGAACTGCCGCGTGGAGTTTTTCAGACGGGTGCACAACCCACACGGTTTGGGTCAGGAAGCGGATGGTTGGCGGGCGCCGGCCAGCCTTCGGCGTTGTCCATGACACCGCGTTCATCGGCCATCGACACCGGATCACCACCGAACACCGCACACGCAGCCTGAGCTGTCGGCAGCGTTGGTTGGGCCTCCAACAGGAGGCGATACTGCTCGGCACGCAACGGTGCCCCGCCAAGTGCGAGGTACCCGATCCCAGAGGTTGTGGGCACGCCAGCGCCAGGGTCGCAGGCATTGATCTGCAACTGCATCGGCGAGCCATTTGTTGTCAGAGTCACGGTGGTACCCGAGGACAACGGGGCCGCTGCCGCCCAGGCTTGGAACGCCGCCGTCACGGACTCCAGCGACGACTGCGCAACCTGGAGGTGCGCAACGACGCACGCACCAGATGGGCTGTTCACCACCTGAACGTCGTCGTTTTGCCAGGCCAATGCCGCCTCCCAGGCGGTGTTCTCGTTGATGCGGCCGGCCAATGCGTGATACCAGAAGAGCATTCCCCGCGACACGAGCGCCGGGCTCTCCACCCCGCCAGCAGTCAGGCGGCGAAGATCGAGCACCTGACCATCGGTGAACGCTGCCGAGGCTTCCAGCGCGTCACGATCCACCACTGCGATCGATTCGAAATAGGGCCGAAGTGCGACACCGAGGCGGCCGGCGACCACCGACGCAAATGGAGCCGGAGAGGGAGCGATCTGATAAGTGCCGTAGAGGCCGAAGATCTGCGTCACGATGTCAGTGCGCTCCACTGGGGTCGCCAGTTCGACGGCGGTCGCCAGCGCATCGGCGTCGTAATAGGCGAACGTGCCACGAGCGACGGACGGCGACACGCCCTTCAGTCGCCCGCTCCATCCGAACTGCTGATCCAGCAGGGCAAGTGCGAGTGCACGTTGCATGCCGAAGCGGTACAGGTCTTCCGGCATTTCGGCGGCCACAAAGATCGTTTCACTCCCTGGGTCGTAGAACGCAGGTGAGTCAGGCAGCGCCGCCATCCCAATCTGACCGAGGTTCAGCTGGCCATTGAGCACACCGAGGGCACGCCATTCGCCAGCCTGCTCGCCGAGCGCTTCGTCGGTGAGACCAAACGACACAGTCACCAGCTTCGCCGCATAGTCAGCCACCGGCAAGGTTGTCACGGCGATGGCATGGTCGAACGACAGCCCTCGCGCCTCCTCGACCTCACTGGCCAGTGCCTTGGTGTCGCCTTCCCAGCGCTTGTCGAGGAAGTAGTACTTCCCTGCGTACCCCGCGCCGGCGAGGATGCCTGCAAACACCACAAATGTGATCAGGCGTACGAGTAGCGGCTTCTTCTTCCTCCGGCTGCCCGGCGTGTAGGTCGTGGCGACCTCAGCAATGTTGAGTCGAGTGGGTGCCGGCGGCAGAGCGTTTCGCGCCGTGTAGCGATCGTGCCGGCTCAACGACGGCAATCCGGCGTCGGTGCGCGGCTCGGTGTAGGCAATGGCAGGGACCGCCACCGGCCCTGCCGTCTCTTCCCGGTCGGGAAGGAAAGCCAATCGGTTCAGCTCGGCCTCAACCCCCGACTCGACCACAGGTAGCGGTGTCGCGCATGGTGCTTCGACGCTGGCAACGGCCACAGGCACCGGTTCGTGAACTTCTTTGAGCTCCTCGATCGTTTCGACCACGGCGATCGTTTCGTACACATCGATCTCGGCTATCTGCTCGAGTGCGGCGTACAAGGTGTCGATCCGCGGCTTCGACGACGGCAGCACCGGCAGGACTTCGATGTCGTCATCGATGGTGTACAACGCCGCAACCGGCAGCCGAGCTGAAGGCGCCGCCTTGGCAGGAAACTCAACGACTGGTAGCTCAACGACTGGTAGCTCAACGACTGGTAGCGACTCGAGGGGTCGCAGCGGCTCGACCGGCCGGAGCTGCTGGACGAAGCTCTCCGGTTCGACGGAGTTTCGAGCATGCTCGAGGAGCGATTCGATTGAGGGGCTGGGAGTGGTCGGCGTTGCCCGCATTACAGCGTTGAGGCCTTCGCCGTCGTCAGCAGCGACGTCATCACCAATGGCTGGTGTCAGGTGCGTTGGACGGACCACATGCTCCCAGGTCAGTTCGCGAAGCTGCGGCGCCTGCGCCGTCGACATACCTGGGTCGCGTTGGAACAGCGGCGAATCCAAGCGGAGCTGAAAGTCCTCCGCGGTAAAGCGCACCGGTTCATCGGCACCCTCGGCCTCATCGCCCCGTGTGCCGAGGGGACCTTTCGGCAGTTCCGTCTCGTCGATTGCCACGCAGGTGTATCGGCTTGCCCGCCCACTTCTTGAGCGAACGCGAACCAACCAGTTCTCGAATCAGCTCCCGAGTCAGTCCTCGGAGGCCGCCTCGGCAGCACGCCGCTGCAATTCGTTGACCACACTGGCATCGGCCAGCGTCGTGGTGTCGCCAAGGTTGCGACCCTCGGCAACATCGCGAAGCAGACGGCGCATGATCTTGCCGCTCCGGGTCTTTGGCAGATCCTGGGTGAAGAAAATGGCCTTCGGCTTCGCAATCGCACCGATTTCGTGGGCGACATGAGCGCGCAGTACGTCGACTGGCACCTCCAGCCCCGTGCGTAGCGTCACATAGGCAATGATCGCCTGCCCGGTAGTGGCGTCGTTGGCACCCACAACCGCAGCCTCAGCCACCGACGGGTGACTGACGAGCGCGCTTTCCACCTCGGCGGTGCTGATGCGGTGGCCAGACACGTTCATCACATCGTCGACGCGACCCAGCAGCCAGAGGTAGCCCTGCTCGTCGAGCTTGCAGCCGTCGCCCGCAAAATACCGGCCTTCGAAACGACTCCAGTAGGTGTCCTGATAGCGCTCCGGGTCGCCCCAGATGCCGCGCAGCATTCCCGGCCACGGCTGCGTGAGCGTCAGGTAGCCACCACCATGGGTCACCAATTTTGTGTCGTCGTCGACCACTTCGGCGCGCACGCCGGGCAGTGGGAACGTCGCCGACCCGGGCTTGGTGGTAGTGCAGCCTGGCAGCGGGCTGATCATGATGCCGCCGGTCTCGGTCTGCCACCAGGTGTCGACGATGGGGCAGGTGCCCCCGCCGATGTGTTCTTGGTACCACATCCATGCTTCCGGATTGATCGGTTCGCCGACGGAGCCCAGCAGTTTCAGCGAGCTGAGATCGTGCTTGGCTGGCTCTTGCGCGCCCCACTTCATGAAGGTACGAATGGCCGTGGGCGCGGTGTAGAACTTGGTCACGCCGTATTGCTCGATGATCGACCAGAAGCGGTCGTTGGCCGGGTAATTGGGCACACCCTCGTACATCACTTGAGTGGCGCCGTTGGCCAGTGGGCCGTAGACGATGTAGCTGTGGCCGGTGATCCAGCCAACGTCGGCAGTGCACCAATAGACGTCGGTCTCTGCATGCAAATCGAAGACGTACTTGTGAGTGAACGCCACATGGGTGAGGTAGCCGCCGGTGGTATGCATGATGCCCTTGGGCTTGCCCGTGGTGCCGCTGGTGTAGAGCAGGAACAGCAACTGCTCGCTGTCCATCGGCTCGGCGGGACACACGGGGTCGGCCGCCGACAGCAGGTCGTGGTACCAGTGATCTCGCCCGTCGACCATCTCCACGTCGTTGCCACCACGACGCACGACGACCACGTGCTCGATGGTGGGGCAGCCGGCGATTGCCTCGTCGGCGGCGGCCTTCAGTGGGAAGACCTCGCCGCGGCGATACCCGCCGTCGGCGGTGATGAGCACCTTGGCCTCGGCGTCGTTGATGCGATCGGTGAGGCTCTGCGCACTGAAACCTCCAAAGACCACACTGTGAGCGGCGCCGATACGGGCGCACGCCAGCATGGCCACTGCAGCCTCCGGGATCATCGGGAGGTAAATGTTGACCCGATCGCCCTTCTCGACACCCAGCGACTTCAGCGAGTTGGCGAACCGCTGCACCTCACCGAGCAGGTCGCTGTAGGTGATGGTGCGCTTGTCGCCCGGCTCGCCCTCCCAGTGGAACGCAACCCTGTCGCCGCGGCCGGCCAGCACGTGGCGGTCGAGGCAGTTGAAGCTGACATTGAGCTTGCCACCCACGAACCACTTCGCATATGGCAGGTCCCACTCACAGATGGTGTCCCACTCCGTATCCCAATCGAGCAGCGCGGCCGCCTGGTTGGCCCAGAAGCCCTGGTAGTCGGTATTGGCTTCGTCGTACAGCGTTGTGTCGGCTACCAGCGCGTCACGCTTGAAGGCCGCCGACGGCGGAAAGAGTCGCTGCTCGTCCAGCAACGCATCAATCGTGTCGTGAGCTTCCGTGTCGTGTGCCACGTGGTGTTCCTGTTCGTCAGCCATGCAAACCCCCACACGCAGGATACTCAGATCTCTACGCGTGACCCGACCTCGAAGACCTGCTCATCCGGCAGGTTGAAGAACCTCACGGCGCTGTCGGCGCCGCGGTTGAGCCACACGAACAGATGCTCAAAGGGAGGGCTCATGCCGGGTGCCTTGCCCGCAACGACGGACTCGCGGCCGATGAAGTACGTGATGTCGTCCGGGTCGAACACCAGGCCACGTACGTCGATGGCGGCCAACGCTGCGGGCACATCTGGATCCTCCATGAAACCAAACGTCAGCAGCACCTGGAAGACGCCGGGTTCTACCTTGGTGATCACTGCCCGATCCTCGGCAGCGACGCGCGGGGCATCACTCGTATCAATACTGACGATGAGCGTGGTCTTGTGCAGCACCTTGTTGTGGTTCAGGTTGTTCACCAATGCGGGCGGCGCCATCCCGATGTCCTTGAACAGGAACACACCAGTGCCGTTGACCTTCTTCGTGTCGGCATGGCTGTCGAGCACCTCGCTGATCGGCCGCTCACCGCGCTTGATTCGCGCTGCCACCAGTTGCCGCCCGCGCCGCCAGGTGCTCATCTGCACCATCAGGAAAGCAGCGACAGCGAGCGCAAACCAGCCACCATGAGGGATCTTGGGAATGTTGGCACCGAGGAAACCACACTCGACCACCAACATCGGCACGCACACCAGGTACGCCTTCCAGGTCGGCCAACCCCACCGATCTGTCAGCACTCTGAAGAAGATGAGTGTCGTGATCGCCATCGTCAACGTCACCGCAATGCCGTACGCGGCGGCGAGCGCAGTCGACGATCTAAACCCGATGACCAGGCCGACGCACGCCACCATCAGCGCCCAGTTCACCAGCGGCACATAGATCTGACCGGAGTGCTGATGAGAGGTGTGGTCGATTCGAATGCGTGGCAGGTAGTCCAGGTGCACGGCCTGCTGGGTGAGCGAGAACACCCCCGAGATCAATGCTTGCGACGCGATGATCGTGGCCATCGTGGCCAGGATGACCAGTGGCAGCTTCAGCGCCTCGGGGCCCATCAGGAAGAAGAACTTCTGATCGACCAGCTCCGGGTTCTCCAACAAGAACGCGCCCTGCCCCCAGTAGTTCAGCACCAGTGCAGGCAATACCAGCGTGTACCAACCAACTGCAATCGGGCGACGGCCGAAGTGCCCCATGTCTGCGTACAGAGCCTCGCCACCGGTGACCACCAGAAAGATCGAGCCCAGCGAAAGAAAGGCCTTCGACGACTCGTGCTGAAAGAACCGTACTGCCCAGATGGGGTTGATCGATTGGACGATCTCGGGCTGATGGGCGATCCAGCGGATACCGATGGCCGCCAGCACCACGAACCAGACGACCATGATCGGCCCAAAGACCTTGCCGACTGCACCGGTACCTCGCCGTTGCACGAGGAAGAGGCCGATCAGGATGACGACCGCGATCGGTACTACCCAGTCCTTGAACGACTTGTTGACCGACTCCATGCCTTCGACAGCACTCAGCACCGAGATGGCTGGCGTGATGATGCCATCGCCGTAGAGCAGCGCCGTGCCGAACACACCGAGGGTCACCAGCGCACCGGCCTTGACAACCTTCTGGTTCTTCTTCATCACCAGGCTGGTGAGCGCCAAGATGCCACCCTCGCCATGGTTGTCGGCACGCATCACGAAGTAGAGGTACTTGATCGAGATGATCAGGATCAAGGCCCAGAAGGCAAGCGAGCAGACGCCAAACACATTGATGCGGTCGACCTCGAGGAGGTGAGAATCTTCCGTGAATGCCTCTCTGAAGGCGTACAGCGGGCTGGTCCCAATGTCGCCGTAGACAACGCCAAGGGCCCCAACCACCAGCGCGCCCTTACCCACCCCTTGTTCACTCATCGCAGGCAACGTAGTCGTTCATCACCCGGCTGTTGCGACACAACCGGGTAATGAACAACAAATTCAGCTGTTGGCGAGACGGCGAGACAGCAGCAGTACCACGGAACCAAAGCCCATCAGCAAGAAGCCGAGCAGCAGCAACTGACCCGATGCCTGGCCGTTGCCAGTGATCGGGAGCGCACCTCCCGCAGAAGTAGTGGGAAGCGCCTGGCTGGCCTGCTCGGTGGTCGTGGGCAGGGGGACCAGGTTTCCCAGTTCTGCCGGCGTGGTGACAGGAGCCGTCACGGTAGAACCGACCACCGCCGACAGAGAACACACCGCGCCTTCCGGTACCGGATTACACGACAGGCCTGCCTGCTGGGCCTGGGTGCGACGGGTGTGCAACTGTTCGGCGCGAGCGTCACTTTGCCGATAGAAGTAGCCGACAACCCTTGCCTGGTTGAGAATGTTGCTGCCGAGCACAGAGTCGGCATCGACGGTGACGGTCAGCACGATCGTCTTGGTGTATCCATCGACGGGCAGGGGATCGTCAAGCTCGCAGGTGACAACCTGCGGCTGCACCACCACCGTGAGTTCACAGTCGCCAGCGCCGTCCGCGATCGCCCAGCTCGCCAACGTGACGTCATCAGGCAGAAGGTCAACAATGACAACGTTTGTCAGGACGAGCGCACCGGTGTTGTGAGCGATGAGTGTGTAGTCCAGCGAACCGCCTGGCGACACCTGTGTTGCGGAGACCTGCTTGTCGAGACTGATGGAGGCCGTCGGAGCAGCCGTCGTTGGAGGAGCCGTCGTCTCGGGCGGAATGCCGCCGCACTTGTCGGCGGGGTCTACGTCGATCAGGTCGCGGAGCTCCCCGAACGTGTTGTTGACCATGACGTGCGCCCGATGTGCTGCGACAGCGTCGTCATCGACCTCGATGAGGTTGTAGCCGTTCTTTAGTTCGCCCTGCCCGCTGGTGGCGTGGCAAATCCA
>JAYUCY010000065.1:0-21165 GCA_043740085.1 Ilumatobacteraceae bacterium | reverse complement strand
TGGCCGACCAGAAGGAGATCTTTCAGCGACCTCAAGTTTTGGGGGGTTGGTGCCGAAAATCTTTGCATGGTGGAATCGGCTACCTCTGCGCGTGCGTCGCCGTGGCGACCCTCGTTCGATCGCTCCTGCCGGGCCACTGACGTCACTCGCAGCGACGCCGACAGCCTGCCCGTGGTCATGATGGGTCCTCGAGCGGTGCGTTGACGATGTCTGACCTTCCGCAAGATCGCCCTCAACCTGCAGACGGTGACGCCGATAGACCTCACGTGGAAGATGCCATCGCCGAGGAGACATACCTGCTGCTTGCCGCGACCGTCGGCAGGGGCAGTGCCGCTCAGCCCACTCACACTGAGACGCTGCCGCTCGAGCCTCCGCCGCTACCGACGTTGTCGCCGAGTGATGGTGCGGGTGCGGCGCCGGTCATCGAGCCCTCGACGGCTCACCGTTCGCAGCGCCGAATTGTCGTTGCGTCCTCGAAAGCCGACGACGGCTCGCTGCATCACACCCTGTTGCCGAGAACGATCGTGATTGCTGGGCTGTTGGCGGCCCTGGGTTCGCCGTTGGTGGCGTTCGTGCTGGAGCGACAGGGGCACCTGAGGCTCGACGGCACCAACTGGTATTTCGACGACCGCGGCCGCGCAGTTGCAACCGCGGTTGTGGTGGCAGTCGTGACCTCCTCGGTGCTCGGCTGGCTCTGGTGGACGACTGCGGCCGCGCTCAATGCCCGCAAACAAGCGCGCTACACCGTCTCGCCGTGGTTCGCTCCGCTGCTGATCCTGCTCATGTGCGGCTGCGGAGTGCTGCTCGTTGGCGCCCTGCAGAAGGACACTTACGGCGACGAGGAACGCACCCGCAAGTTGATGGTCATTGCGGCCGTCATCGTGATTGCGGTGATCTCGCACTTCCTGATCCTCGAGGCGTATCGCCGGACAGCCGCTGTGATCGGCGGCTCGCAACGCGCGTGGCTGCTGGTGATCCTGCTGCCCTGGGTCACTCTGGCAGCCAATCTTCTTGCCCAGTTCTTCGCTCACACTGTCGATGACTCGTACCTCAAGGCCAGTGCCCTCGGCAACATGTTCGTCGTCGGCGCGCAAGTGCTGGCGCTGTACCAGGCAATGTCCTCGTTCGACCGAGCCTGCTCGGGGCGCCACATGCCGCACAACAACCGTGGCGAGCTCCGCGATTTTCTTCGCAGCCGCTGACAACTCGCCAGCCGCTGACAACTCGCCAGCCGCTGCTGCACGCGAGCGACTGTCTATTCGGCGGCTTTGACTTCGTCCCACAGTGCGTCGAGCGCAGGGAGGCCAGCTGTCTTCAACGTGATGCCGCGGTCGCGCGCGAGCGTTTCCACTCTTTCGAAACGTCCACGGAATTTCAGCGTTGCTGCTCGAAGTGCGGACTCGGGCTCGACGCCCAGATGGCGGGCCACATTGACGACAGCGAACAACAAGTCGCCCATCTCGTCGTGAACCGCGTCAGCGTCGTCGCCCGCCACGGCGGCCTGCACCTCGGCAGATTCCTCCGCAATCTTGGGCCATGCGCCATCGACGTCGGGCCAATCGAAACCGACCTTCGCGGCCTTGCGCTGCACCGCGTCGGCGTAGCTGAGCGCGGGCAGCGAGTGCGGTACGCCCTCGAAAATTGAGGTGCGGCCCTTCTCCTCCTGCTTGATCGCGTCCCAGTTGGAGAGCACGGTCGTGGTGTCGGTCGCGACCACATCGCCAAACACGTGCGGGTGCCGGCGCACCAGTTTGTCGTGCACACCCTGGGCCACGTCGGCCATGGTGAAGCGACCCTCCTGCTCGGCGATGGTGGCGTGAAACTCGATCTGGTAGAGCAGGTCGCCGAGCTCCTCGACGAGGTCGTCGTCTGTACTCGGGTTGTCAGGGTCGAGCGCCTGCAGCGCATCGACCACCTCGTAGGTCTCCTCCAGCAGGTAACGCACCAGTGACTGATGCGTCTGCTCCTGGTCCCACGGGCACTGCTCGCGCAGCGTGCGCGCCAGCTGATGAAACCGCACCAGTTCGGCACCCACCGGCGCCGCCAGATGCGGGATATAGATGCTGGTGAGATGGTCGGCCTCCACGGTGCGATCAAGCTCCGCCCAGGTGGTGTGCGTGATCAGCTCGTCGGGCGAACCCAATCGTTGCAGGATGACCACGGGCTCGTCGCCGGTGGCGCTCTCCACTGCCAGCTTGACGTTGCTGAGTACCCAGTTGGCGTGGGTGTGAGCCACCAACAACGGTCCGGCCAGCCCAGCCGCCGCAGTAGCGAACTGGTGCCCGTCGACCAAGGTGACACCATCCTCGACAGGGTCGATGCCGAGGCGCGCGTAGATGACATCAAGGAACGACATGGCCGGGTGCACGACACACTCGATGCGTTCGTCGGCACGCAGCGCCCGCACAGTGCGTTCAAGAACCAGCGGCGAGCCAGGGACCGCGTACAACACCTCGCCGTACTGCTGCGCAGCCGTCACCAGACGATCGGTGATCTCGCTGTAGACGTCGGCGAACGTGTCCGCAACCTCGTAGATGTCGTCGAACGTGATGGCATCGGGAACCAGCGAAGCGGACGGATGTCGACCAGTGCGCAAGTACCGCTGGGTGACCCGTGCGATCTCGGTGAGCGTGTGTTCAGTGACGTACTCGGGCCCCGCCGGCCCGAGGCCGACCACGATGACGCGGGCGGTGGTCACCCTGCTGTCGCGGGCGCGGTCACAGCGGGCGAAGTTGTTGGCGTCGAGCCAATGGCAACAACGTCGGCTCCTTCGCTATCCCACATTCCAATGCGGCCAGCGACGCTGATCGCTACCGAGTCGTAGCTCTCGCGCAGCGCAGCGCCCATGTCGTCGGCCGAGAGCTGTATGAGCTCGTCATTGCTCAAGGTGAGCTCGTCGTACGGCCGTAGCAGCACCACGACCTCCTGCGTGCTGAGCACAATCGCGACGGGCGTGCCAACGGTGGCGCCGGCTTCGGCAAGTGTGCTCAAGAGGGCGGGGTTGAACTTTTCGGGCGTGATGCACTCGATGCCATCGGCAGACCTGACGACTCCGCCAGACGAGGCGAGCGCCTGGTCATTCGAGTAGGCCTTCGCCGCGTCAGCGAAGGTGGTGCCCGTAGCCAACTCCTCCAACACCTTTGACCCGGCGACCGTGGCGGCGAGCGGAATGGCCGACAAGCAGAGCAGCGGGCTGCCGTTGATACCGAGTTCGTAGGTGGCTTGGCCCGCATCGCCAAACTGATCCAGCAGGTCTTGCAGTGCAGCGAGCTTGCGTGCCGAGAGCTCGGCCGGGGTAGTCATGCCGCTGGCGTCGTCAGTGACGGCCACGACCTCAATCCATGTCTTCACGGTCTTGCGAACGATGGCGCCGTCGGTGCTGCCGTCGGTCAGGGTGGCCAATTGGTCCATCGTCAACTGATGGTCACCGACCTTGGCAGCGGTGTTGCCATTGTCGAGCGAGCTACACGAGGAGAACGAAGCAGCGACCACAAGGGCGCCAGCGGAAAGGGCGAGACGTCGCATCACGGCCGAGACCCTACCGGGCGGTGCCAGCTGGCCACCAACAGCTGGGCCGCCATCGTCCGGCCAACCCGAGTGCTCACTCCCAACCCGAGGTGCGAGGTGGCACTCGCATGGGGACGGGACTGCGGATCGCCTGGCCTCAGCCGACACCGATCGGGGCTGCGGGCGCCGATACCGATGGACCGACTACCGACGAACAGTGCCCTCGGCAAGATTCGAACTTGCGCCTTCGGCTCCGGAGGCCGACGATCTATCCCCTGAGCTACGAGGGCGGGGGCCCCACCGAACAGCCGGTCGGGCACGGCCACGATAGCGACCAATGATGCCTGCGCGGCCAGGGTTTGGCGTGGCCTACAGCTCGACGCCGGCATCGGCCGGAGTGCGGCCCTTGAGGTACTGGGCGCCATGCCCGAGCAATGCCGCGGAATCGTTGGGGTTGTACAGCGCGCACTTCTCCATGCTCAGGCAGCCACAGCCGATGCACGACTCCAGGTCGTCACGCAGCCGTGCGATCAACCGCACCCGCTCGTCGAGCTGCGTCTTCCACGCGGTGGCCAGAGCCTGCCAGTCTTCATGGGTCGGTGTGCGGCTCTCCGGGAGGCTGTCCATCGCGTTCTTGATCTCCTCCAAGCTCAGCCCCACCGTTTGCGCGGCACGAATGAACGCAACCCGCCGCAGCGCATCTCGTGCGTACCGACGCTGGTTGTGATCGACGCGAATGGTGTGCAGCAGGCCCTGGCTCTCATAGAAGCGCAAGGCGGACGCGGCGATACCGCCGCGAGTCGCGAGCTGCCCAATGGTGAGCAGCTCGGGGAGCGCCTTGGGGGGTTTGGGGATCGCCATAGTTCCGGCTCCAATTTCCTGCTTGACATCAACCGAACTTGAAGGTGGAGAGTACCGCTCATGACGAGCACCCCCACACAGACGATCGCCGACGCCATGTCAATCCCGAAAGCTGCCCCCGCCGTTTCGTTCGTGCTCCATGCTCCCTTGGAGCTGATGGCCCGCACGCAACTACTGCGCCACGTTCCCGCGGCTGCACGTCGAGCGGCGATCGAACGAATTGAATGGCTCGCCGCGCAGTATGCGAACGCTGGCGACCCCGTGCCGCCGCCGCCGCCAATCGCTGGCGGGCCCGACGCAGCCGCGTTGCTGGCAGCAATCTCCGCGGGTGATCAGGAGCTGGTCGACGCGATGGCAGCCGCGTGGCTTCCGCAATGGACGGCGGCTGATGCCGCCGGCGCCCTCGGGGAGGCGCTCGTGCCCTCGTTGGCCGCCGCTGGCCACGCCCCAATCGGGCTGTCGCTGCTGCTCCACGACCCGACACTGCCAGTGGCTCTCCTGCGCGGGCCGCTTCGTTCGCTCGCCGCCCAGCCCCACTGGCGAATCACCTGGCACGAATCGTGTCGCGGCGAAGGCGACGCAACCGGGCTATACAACGCGCTGCGAGCAGCACCGCAGCTTGGCCAGCCAGGCAGCGACTTCATCTACCCGCTGATGACACAAGCCATCGAGCGTGGTGAGGCCGAGCGGCGCCTGGCCCCACTGCTGGCTGATCGATACGACGTGCGCGCCGCGCTGAGAACCGTCACCCGAGTTGCAGCGTGGTCGATGCTGCACGACGACCAAGCCCAAGCACCGTACGGATGGACACACGCGCTGACCATGCCGCAAGCCGTGCTCTCGCTCGCGGGTGCCGGAGTCAACGCACGCACCGCGCTGGCGGTGGCCGGCACCTTCGCACTCGGCTTTCGGCTTGCGCACGGCACCGTCGAACTGCCACCCATCATCCAACCCGCGGTGAGCGCCGCGACCGTGCCCGCGGTTGCGGCCGCGGCCGCGTTGCATGAAGACGCGCATCTCGCAAAATTCACGCTTGCGTGCATCCATGCGGCGGGCGCCGACCCCGAGTTCGCCGGTCTGTATCTCGACGCCGCGGCACACCTCATCGAGTGGTGGCGCGCCGCCGCGTAGCTGGCTCACAGCGCCGACACTGCGGCCATCGTCGCTGCGTGGGTTCGCGACTCGGCGATCCAAGACTTGGTGCGCGGCAAACGAACCCGATCACTCCCTGACGTGACCGGTACGATCGTGCGGACCATGGCCGATCCGCTGTTCACTCTTGCCGCCACGCTGTGCGAGGCGTTCGCCGCCGTCACCGGGCTGCCCGCCGCCGAGATCGACCCCGTCGTTCGCTCCAGCGATCGCGCCGACGCGCAGGCCAACGGCGCGTTGGCACTGGCCAAGCAGTTGGGCAAGAACCCACGCGAACTGGCCGAAGCCGCAGTCGCCACCGGTCTGCTCGCCGAGGTGTGTAGCAACGCCGAGGTAGCTGGCCCCGGCTTTATCAACCTCACCTTCACCCCCGAGTTCCTCGCAGCCCAGTTGGTCGAAGCCGCAGCCGATCCACGCCTGGGCGTTCGGCTGGCCACCACGCCCGAGCGGGTAGTTGTCGACTACTCGGCGCCCAACGTCGCCAAGGAGATGCACGCCGGCCACCTGCGCACCACCGTCATCGGCGACAGTCTGGTGCGCCTGCTCGAGTTCATGGGCCACACGGTCATCCGTGAGAACCACATCGGCGACTGGGGCACCCCATTCGGCATGCTGATCGAGCATCTCGTCGACATGGCGGGGGACGGCGGCATGGACGATGTCGGCGACATGGAAGTGGCCGACCTCAACGTCTTCTATAAGGAGGCCCGCGCCAAGTTCGACGCCAGCGACGAGTTCAAAGCACGGGCTCGCGACCGCGTCGTCAAGCTGCAGTCGCGCAGCGACGCGGAGACCACCGCGCTGTGGACCGCATTGGTGCACCAGAGCACCAAGCACTTCAACGAGGCCTACGGCAAGCTGGGCGTGCTGCTCACCGACGACGACCTCGCCGGCGAGTCGATGTATCAGCCAGGTATGCCCGCCGTGCTCGAACGCCTGGAAGCGGCCGGGCTGCTCGCCGAGAGCGAAGGCGCCAAAGTTGTCTGGGTGTCCGGCTACACCAACCGCGAAGGCGAGCCGCTGCCGCTCATCGTCCAAGCGCGTACCGGCGGCTTCAACTACGCCACCAGCGACCTGGCGTGCGTGATCGATCGGGTCGAGCGAATCCACGCAACGCTGCTGGTCTACGTCATCGGCACGCCACAGTCGCAGCACCTGGCTATGGTCTGGAAGGCCGCCGAGATGGCCGGTTGGCTGGTGCCGCCGGCGCGTGCCGTGCACGTCAACTTCGGCAACGTGTTGGGCGACGACCGCAAAATGCTGAAGAGCCGCAGCGGCGACCCGGTCACCTTCATCGAGTTGATCGATGAGGCAATCGAACGCGGTCGGGCGACAGTTGCCGCCCGCAGCTCGGATCTGACGGCCGACGAGCGGGCCGTGCTGGCACACAGCATTGGAATTGGCGCACTGAAGTACGCCGAGCTCAGCAGCGACCGCATCAAGGACTACGTCTTCGAGTGGGACCGCATGCTCTCCTTCGATGGCAACACGGCGCCGTATCTGCAATATGCGCACGCTCGCATCTGCAGCATTTTCCGGCGTGCGGGCGTTGCGCGGGCATCGGTACGCGCAGCGGCAGTCACCCTGGATGAACCACAGGAACGTTCACTCGGCCTCGCCCTACTGCAGTTCGACGCGGTGGTTCATGACACGATCGACAAGTTCAGCCCGCACCGGCTGTGCACGTACCTCTTCGACCTCGCGCAGGACTTCACCGCCTTTTACGAAGCCTGCCCAGTGTTGAAGGAGGGCTTTGAGGAAACACGCGACAGCCGCCTCGCGCTGTGCGACCTGACGGCGCGAATCTTGGAGCAGGGTTTGGCATTGCTGGGTATCGACGCGCCGGAGCGCATGTGAACCCCGTCCCGTTGCAGTTGCTGCCGATGACGGCAGAGGTGCAGGGCGACGGTTCGCTGGCCATCGGCGGGTGCGACGTGGGCAGGCTGGCAGCTCAGTACGGCACGCCGTTGTTCATCTACGACGAAGCCCACCTTCGCGCTCGCTGTGCAGAGGCGGTAGGCGCGTTCGGCCCCGGTCGCGCGTTCTACGCGGCAAAGGCATTCCTCTGCACTGCGATGGCACGGCTTGCCTATGAGGAGGGCATGCACCTCGACGTCGCAAGCGGCGGCGAGCTGTACGTTGCGCTGCGCGCCGGTGTGCCGCCCAACGCGCTCGCATTCCACGGCAACAACAAGAGCACCGCCGAGCTACGTACGGCCATCATCGAAGGTGTGCGCCACATCGTCGTCGACAGCTTCGACGAGCTGGACCGGCTCGACGCATTGCACGCCGAAGGCATGCCGGTGCCGAAGGTGTTGGCTCGCATCACGCCCGGCGTGCACGCGCATACGCACGAGTTCATCGCCACCGGCCAAGACGACAGCAAGTTCGGCTTCAACCTCGGCAACGGCGATGCGCACCGCGCTATCGACCGCATGCGCCGATCGCCCAGCGTGCAGCTGGAGGGCGTGCACTGCCACATCGGCAGCAACGTCTTTGAAGCTTCAAACTTCGCGAGGGCCGCCGAAGTGATGGCCGGTTTTTCGATTCCGCTCGATCTGCCGGAACTGGTGCTCGGCGGTGGCTTGGGTGTGCCCTACGTGGAGGGGGAGGAAGCCCCGTCCATTACGCAGTGGGCCAACGTATTACTCGATGCCTGCCAGGCGCTCGGTGTGCGCAGCAACGTGTGCGTCGAGCCCGGACGCAGCATCGTGGCCGGTGCCGCAATCACCGTCTACACGGTGGGCACTCTGAAGCACATTCCCGGCGTGCGCACATACGTCAGCGTCGACGGCGGCATGAGCGACAACCCGCGCCCTGTCTTGTATGGCAGTGGCTACGAGGCCTTCTTACCCCGTGCGGTCGCCGCACCCCGCACGGCTCGCGCCCGACTGGTTGGCAAACACTGCGAGAGTGGCGACGTATTGATCTTCGATGCGGGGCTGCCGGAGGATGTCCAGATCGGCGACCTCTTGGCCACGCCCGTTACCGGTGCCTACGGCCACAGCATGGCCAGCAACTACAACAAGCTGACCCGGCCGGCGGTGGTCTTCGCGCAAGGTGGCGATGCCCGGTTGGTCGTGCGCCGCGAGACATACGAGGACTTGGTGCAATGCGACGTGGGCTGATCGACCACGTCGTTGGCTTCTTGCGTGGCGGCTCGAACGGTTCAAAGCCTGCGACGCCGGCTCGCGGCAGCACCGTCGATCGTGGTGTGGTCTTCGAGTACTCGCCGCGCATGGACGGCGACCCGGACCCGGGGGAAGTTGTGTGGACCTGGGTGCCCTACGAGGACGACCCCAGCCAGGGCAAGGACCGGCCGGTTGTCGTCGTGGGCCGCAAAGGCCCGCTGCTGATCGCCGTGCCGCTGACCTCCAAGCAGCACATTGACGAAGCACAGGTTTCGGTCGGTACGGGTTCATGGGACCGCGAGGGCCGGCCGAGCTACGCCAAGCTCGGGCGTCTGTTGGAAGTCGACCCTCAGAAGGTTCGCCGAGAAGGCGCGATCCTGTCGCGAGCCCATTTCGACGATGTGGTGGCCGGCGTCAAACGCGAGCAATCTCGCTGAGCGCACCACTAATACCACCATCCGTGAACGAATGCCACGGTTGGTGTTCATAGGCCGTTTGACTCATTTCGAATCTGCCCCCTTTCGGTGGCGCGTCTTGAGGAATAGTGTATGAACCTATGAAGAGAGTGATCCAGCAGCGGGCGCGATGGGCGTTGGGAGCGGCAGTGCTCGTCGCGTCGCTGCTGGCATCCTCGCCGGCAGTCCACGCTGCCGAGGGTAAGGCGTACGTGCTCTCCGACGTGCAGTGCGACGCCAACCACAACGGCGTGCTCGACCTCACGCTGGTCAATGACCAGGCGTTGCAAGCGGCGGTCTTCGTGGTGTCCGCGCCGTCGTCGACCACTTCCTCGGCCATCGCTGTCGCCGCTGCCTCCGTGTCGGCCATCACGTTCACCGACCTCGCCGACGGCGCTCTCACCGTGCCTGTCTCGGTCGATGGCGTCGACGCTGGCGTAGCCGTGCGGGTTGCCTGTGACGCACCCGAGGTTGCAGTGCTGGGCGTGGTTCGTCATCAAGCGGTGTCGGCACCTTCGCTGCCCGCAACCGGCAAGTCGTCCACTGGCGGCTTGCTCATCGGCAGTGCACTGGTTGTTGCTGGCATTGCAGCGTCGCTGGTCGCTCGTCGCCGTTACTCCTGAGCATCGCCGCCGCCAAACTCGTAACCTGCTCGGCGTGAAGCTCATCAAAATTGGTGTTTTGGGTTGCGGCAATGTTGGCGCCCCGCTCGTATCGCTCATCACGCAGCAGCAGGCCGCCATCGAAGCACGTACAGGGGTACGGCTGGAAGTCGTGTCGGTGGCGGTGCGCAACCTCAGTAAGGAGCGCGACATTTCGCTGCCCGAGGGCATGCTCACCCGCGATGCCATGGCAGTGGTCAACGACCCGTCAATCGATGTGATCGTTGAGCTGATCGGCGGCATCGAGCCGGCTCGCGAGTTCATCACCACAGCGCTACGCAATGGCAAGCCGGTGATCACCGGCAACAAGGAACTGCTGGCCAACGTGGGCACCGAACTGTTCGCCGTCGCCGACGAAGCCGGTGTCGACCTGCTGTTTGAAGCAGCCGTGGCCGGTGGCATTCCTATCGTGCGAGCGCTACGCGAGAGTCTTCGCGGCGAACCCATCAAACGCGTGATGGGCATCATCAACGGCACCACCAACTTCATCCTCACCAAGATGACGGAGGAAGGTGCCGACTACTCGGTGGCGCTGGCGGAAGCGCAAGCATTGGGCTTCGCTGAGCGCGACCCAACCGCCGATGTGGAGGGCTACGACGCCGGCGCGAAGGCAGCCATCATTGCCACCATTGCGTTCGGGGCGAAGGTCGTGGCTGGCGACGTCTACCACGAGGGCATCAGCGGCATCACCGCTGCCGATATTGCGATGGCGAAACGGCTTGGGTACGTAGTCAAGCTGCTCGGTATTGCCGAGGCCGACGAGAGCGGCGCCATCGGCGTGCGCGTGCACCCGACGATGGTGCCCCTCACGCATCCATTGGCCAGCGTGCGCGAGAGCTACAACGCCGTGTTCGTGGAGGGCGCAGCAGTTGGCTCGCTGATGTTCTACGGGCGTGGTGCGGGCGGTTCGCCCACCGCCAGCGCCGTACTGGGCGATGTCATCGACGCGGCGGTGAACCTTACCAACGGTACGCACGGCGCGCTTGGCTCGTTCAGCCGTGCAGCAATCCTGCCCATCGACGAAACGTCGGCCGAATACCTGCTCAGCCTTGATGTGGCCGACAAGCCGGGCGTGCTACATGCGGTGACGGGCGTGTTCGCCCGTCACAACGTCAGCATTCGTGCGGCCGAGCAAGAGGGAAATGCTCCAGATGCTCGCCTCGTGTTCATCACGCATACCGCTCGCGAGTCGGCGGTGCAGGCCACCGTTCGCGAGCTACGCGACCTTGATGTTGTGCGCAACATCGGCGGTCTGCTGCGCGTGATCGGCGGCTGACATGACATCGGGTTCTGTTCGCTATGTCTCTACGCGGGGCACGGCCCCGGAGCTGGGCTTCACCGAGGCACTGTTGGCCGGGCTGGCCACCGACGGCGGGCTGTATGTGCCCGCAGAGTGGCCCAGCCTTCCGCCATTGGTACCCGGCGCCACATACGCCCAGCGCGCTGCGCAGATCATCCAGCTGTTCGTCGGCGACGATCTACCCATTGCCACAGTGCAGCGACTGTGCGATGAGGCCTACGCAACGTTTGCTCACCCGGCCGTCGTTCCACTGGTGCAGATCGGCGACCAACACTTCGTGCAAGAACTGTTCCACGGCCCTACGTTGGCGTTCAAGGACGTCGCGTTGCAGTTGGTGGGCCGACTGTTCGACGAGGTGCTTCGCGAACGGGGCCAGCGGGTCACCATCGTCGGTGCCACCAGCGGCGACACCGGCTCGGCCGCAATCGACGGTGTGAAGGATTGCGCCAACGTCGACATCGTCATCCTCTACCCGCACGGTCGTACCAGCGACGTGCAGCGCAGGCAGATGACCACCGTCCAGTCGCCCAATGTGCGCGTTGTTGCCGTGGACGGCACCTTCGACGATTGCCAGGACATGGTCAAGGCCATGTTCAACGACACCGAGTTCCGCGAGCGCATGCAACTGAGCGCGGTCAACAGCATCAACTGGGCGCGGGTGATGGCACAGGTCGTCTACTACGTGACGGCCACCGACATCCTCGCCGGGCCGGTGAACTTCTGCGTGCCCAGCGGCAACTTCGGCAATGTGTTCAGCGGCTGGATCGCGCGCCGTATGGGTGCGCCCATCGATCAGTTGGTCGTGGCTGTCAACGCCAACGACATCCTCGAACGGTTCGTCAACCACAACGACATGAGCGCGGCCCCGGTGGTGCCCTCACTGAGCCCCAGTATGGACATTCAGGTGTCGTCGAATTTCGAGCGCCTGCTGTTCGAGATGAACGGCCGCGACGGCGGCATGACCGCCGAGCAGCTACAACGTTTCCGCGCCAACGGTCATCTGTTCATCGAAGCCGACCAGCGCGCCGAGTTCATTGAGGGCAAGCTGCAGGCGGCACGACTCGACGACACCGAGACGCTGGCCGTCATCATGGCCACGTATGCCGGTTCGGGCATGTTGCTCGACCCCCACACGGCCGTCGGCGTCGGCGCAGTCGCCAAGTTGCGCGCGGCCGGCACACTGCATGGCACCACGGTCACGCTGGCAACGGCGCACCCGGCGAAGTTCCCCGATGCGGTCGAGCGCGCTACGGGCATTCGCCCACCACTGCCAGCTCACCTGGCCGATCTGTTCGACCTGCCCGAGCACTTCACCGTGCTTCCCAACGACCTCGCCGCCGTCAAAGAGTTCGTCGCCACCGCCTTCGCCTGACCCGCGTCGAACGTTGCGCCGGAACCGGTGCTCAAGCGCCGAAGTGACGCGCTTTTTTCAGTGTGAGGCAGGTCAGCGCCGCGTGAGCGCGTCACTTCGCTGGCCGGCGGGCCGGTAGGCGCTGAGCCCTAGCGGGGGACTTGGTTGCCGGTGTAGCCGCGTGAGGTATGGATGCCGTCGAAGCCGAAGAACGCGGCGGCCGCGACGCAGAGGCCGGAGAAGAAATACTGCCCGCCGTCGGCCTCGTAGCCGACGGCCAGCCCCAGCCCGACAGCCACATACCCAAACTGACGGTCGGTGAAGACCACGATCGTGTACCAGGTGGCGGCTCCGACGACCGCTCCACCAATGCCACACAGCACAGCACGAAGGAACGATGGCGCACACCCGCCTGTCCGGGGCGGCGATTCGACAGTGGCTGGCAGCGGGGACGACGGCCATGTTGCGGCCGGCGGCGGCCGATGGTGCGGGACAGCGGGAGCGGAATCGGGTGCTGGTGGCTGTGGCAAACCGTTGTGTCCCGTGTCCGCCGAGACGCTGTGGTCAGTCATGAATGGCGACAGTAGACGTTGCGGGCAGGTGCTGCCGATCGCTACAGTGCAGTCGTTCGGGTTCCCGAACAGCCCCGCTGCAACCGGTTCACATGCCATTTTTGGAAGTGAACTGACGGCGCAGGGTGTCTCGCATCTCCAGGTGGTGGGGCCGCCGGCGATCTCAGCAGTTCCCGCTGGATGCCGTCGGGGCCTTGCCCCCTCCCAGAAAGCAGGTGGCCAGTGGCCGCGGAAGCACTCGAGCAATCCATGCTCGAATCAAAGGACAAGGATCAACTCCTTGCCATCGCCCAGGCATTGGGCATCAAGACCACCGCTCGTGCCGCGAAGGCGACGCTGATCGGCAAGATCCTCGAGACCACCGGTGTCGGGCAGGCATCCGCCACCCCGGCCGACGAGTCCAGCGCCCAGTTGACCAGCCGGGAGGCGCTCAGCGACGATGAAGTCGCCGGTGGCTCGTTGCACCCAACCGGCTCTGCAACCGATGACGCCGCCGATGATTCGGCCGACGACGACGGCGAGGACGGCGACGACGATGGCGACGGCCAAGGCGAGGGTGACGGCGAGAGCCGCAACGCCCGCCGCCGCCGTCGGCGTCGCAACAAGAATCGTGCCGGCGAAGGGTCTCCCGCCACCGGCGGCCAGGCCGGTGAGCGTCAGCCCGACAACAGCCAGGAGCCGCGCGAGCGCAACGACCGGCCTGAGCGCAACGACCGGCCTGACCGTGGCCCACGAGCCGACCGACCTGAGCGCGGGGAGCGCAGCGAAGGCAGCGACCAGTTCGCCCTCGAGCCTGTGCAGGTTTCCGGCTACCTCGATCTGCGTGATGAGGGCTACGGCTTCCTGCGCGTGAACGGCTACCTCGCCTCGCGTGACGATGCCTACATTCCGGTCAAGCTGACCCGCCAGTACGGCCTGCGTAAGGGTGACCACGTCACCGGCCTCAGCCGCCCGGCCGGCCGCAACGAAAAGAACCCGGCCCTGTTGGAGATCCACACGATCAACGGCAACGACCCTGAGCTGGCGAAGAACCGTCGCCGCTTCGAGGACCTCACTGCCTTGTTCCCCGACAAGAAGCTGGTGCTCTCGACCGCCAACGATCCGCACAACATGATCGTTCGCATCATCGACCTGGTGTCGCCGATCGGCAAGGGCCAGCGCGGCATCATCGTCTCGCCTCCCAAGGCCGGCAAAACCACTGTGATGAAGGAGATCGCAACTGCGATCGAACGCCACAACCCCGAAGTCAAGCTGATCGTGCTGCTCATTGACGAGCGGCCCGAAGAAGTCACCGACATGCGCCGCACCGTCAAGGGTGAGGTCATCTCGAGTACCTTCGATCGGCCCAGCGAAGAGCACACGCACGTCGCCGAGCTCGTCTTGGAGAAGGCCAAGCGGCTCGTCGAGGAAGGCCACGATGTGGTCATCATCCTCGACGGCATCACTCGCCTCAGCCGTGCCTACAACTTGGCTGCGCCGCCCAGCGGACGCATCCTTTCCGGTGGCATCGATGCCGGTGCGCTGTACCCGCCGAAGCGTTTCTTCGGTGCCGCCCGCAACTGCGAGGAGGGTGGCTCGCTCACCATTCTTGCCACCGCATTGGTGGAGACCAACAGCCGTATGGACGAAGCAATCTTCGAGGAGTTCAAGGGCACCGGCAACATGGAGCTGCGTCTCGATCGCCGCCTGGCCGAGCGCCGCATCTATCCGGCCATCGACGTCGACGGCTCCAGCACCCGCCATGAGGAGCTGTTGTTCGACCGCAAGCAGCTCCAACAGGTGTGGAAGCTGCGCCGCGTGCTCAGTGGCCTCGCCGACGGTGGCAATGCCGCCCCCGGCCTGGAACTACTGATGGACCGGCTGAAGACCTTCAAGACGAACGACGAGTTCCTCAACGAGATCGGCAAGCAGCCCACCCTTTGATCAACGAGGCGTCACTGTGCCCTTGAACACTGTGCCCTTGAACGACAGAGTGCCTCGACACATCGGCCGCTACACTCGATTGCCTACTTCTTTCGGAGAATGCCATGAAGACCGAGATCCATCCCAAGTACACCGATGTCACCGTGCGTTGCTCGTGCGGCAACGCGTTCACCACGCGATCCACGCGTGGCACCGACCTGACGCTCGAACTCTGCAACGAGTGTCACCCCTTCTTCACCGGCAAGCAGAAGCTGGTCGATACCGGTGGCCGTGTCGAGCGCTTCAACAAGCGCTACGGCGAGCGCAAGGGCAAGTGATCGTCGGCGCTTCGGCGCCGCGCATCTGCTCTCATCGAGACGAAATCGTTCGCTGTCCGGCCCTTGTGGCCGGACAGCGGTCGTTTTGACACAACGCTGAACCAAGCATGTTGCGCCGTTGGGGCCGGGTGACTGCGGCCGAGCGCCGTATCGTGCTCTGCGATGAATCAGCCGTCGCGCCGCCCGCAACTCAACGCCATCAAGCTGCGCGCACTCGTTCGCGAGCACCTCGGCGTCGACGATGGTTCGCTGCCTGCCGACGCCGGCGAGTTTGGTGCGGGTGCCGCGCTGCTGGTGGACACCACCGCCTGGGTGCTGCTCGACGAACTACCCGAGCGTGGGCTTGGCGCAGCCCTTGCGTGGGCCCTACGGCGCGAGGCGACGGAGTTGCAGGTTCTCGCCGGTCAAGCCACCGGCACGCTGGCGCGGCGAGCGCAGGGCTTCGCGTACCCGATCAGCGTGTGGCAAGTGGCGGGCAGAACCTTGCTGCCTGCGGTTGTCGAGCCATTGGCGGCGGTGCCGGCCGTCCCTTCCGAGCACGAAATCTGGACCGCTGTGATTGCCGAAGGTGGCGCCCTGCCGGTCATCGAACACGGGGTGCTCGCAGGGGAGGTAGCAGGCCTCGAGGTATGTCGCGTGGTCACCGATGCATACACCGACGAGGTCCGGCTGGAGGTCGGCGTTGGTGCTCATGACCGCGAAGCATTTCAAATGCTGCATGGCAATCGCCCCACAACTGAGGCGCTCGCCGATGTGGTGAGCTCCGTCAGCACACATCGACAACTCGGCGCTCCGCGCCACCCGCTCAACATGTTGGCTCAGGAGCGAGCACTGCGGACAAGGTTGGTCGCCGAGCCCCAGCTGATCGGTGCCACCACTGTGCTCGCCGTCGGGCCGCCGATTCCGCGCCCAAACGTGAAGGACCCTATCCCGTGCGTCGCGGTCGCGACCATCGACGGCCGTTCGGTCGCGGTGGTGTGCTCCAACGGGGTCGACCTCGACCTCGTCCCCTACGCGATCGATGCACGAGCAGCGCTCGGTGCCGCTGAGTGCCTCCTTGTGCTGCCTGCTCGCGACGCGCTCGACGTCCAACGTCGTCTCGCCACGCTTGCCTCTCCGCCGCTCGTCGTCGTCACCGTCGGCTGACGCCGTAACCTCTGACACCGGTGTTTGATCGACTGAAGTCCGTGGAAGATGAGTTCGTCTCGCTGGAGGCGAGCTTGTCCGACCCCGACATTGTCAATGACCAAGCGAAGATGCGGATGGTGACTCGTCGCTACAAAGACCTCACCCCAGTTGTCGATTGCGTTCGCCGCTACAACGCTCGCACCGCCGACGCGCAGGCCGCACGCGAGTTGCTGACCGTTGCCACCGACGACGAACGACAGCTGCTGAAGGACGAGCTCGCAGAGACCGAAGGCGAGCTGGCTGATCTCGAAGAAGAGCTGCGCCTGCTGATGCTGCCCAAGGACCCCAATGACGGCCGCGCGGTCATCATGGAGATCCGTGGAGCGGAGGGCGGTGAGGAGGCCAACCTTTTTGCTCGCGATCTCTACGACATGTACCGAGCTTTCGCCACCGCCAAGGGCTGGTCGGTGGAGGTCTTGGACCACGACGACAGCGATCTCGGTGGCGTCAACCAGGTCACCATGCTGGTCAACGGTGATACGGCATGGAGCCGTCTCAAGTTTGAGGGCGGCACTCACCGCGTGCAGCGGGTACCGATCACCGAGAGTCAGGGTCGCATCCACACGTCGTCGGCGACGGTGCTGGTACTGCCCGAGGCGGAGGAGGTAGAGGTCCAGATTGACGACAAGGACCTCACCGTCGACGTGTACCGCAGCAGCGGTGCCGGCGGTCAGAGTGTCAACACCACCGACTCGGCGGTTCGTATCACGCACAAACCCACGGGCGTGATGGTGACGATGCAGGACGAGCGCAGCCAAATTCAGAACCGCGCACGTGCGATGGTGGTGCTGCGGGCCCGACTGCTGAAGTTGGCGCAGGACGAGCAGCACGCGGCGGCATCGGTGGAACGACGGTCACAGGTGGGCGGCGGTGGCCGTGGCGAGAAGATCCGCACCTACAACTTCAAAGAGAACCGCCTCACCGATCACCGCATCGGCTTCACCATCTACCGGCTGCAAGATGTGCTCGCCGGCGACCTCGACGAGACGGTCGACGCGCTGACGGCCGAGGAACGTGCCCGGCAGTTGGCCGGCGAGGAGTAACTCGATGGACGGCGACAGCAGTGTCTCGTGGCGTCAGCTCTGGGACGAAACGGCCGGCCTCACTGGGCGGCCGCAGGCTCGGTGGCTGTGTGAGGAAGCGAGCGGGGCGTTCGGTGCTGAGTTTCTCGACGCCCTCGACTCTGGAGTGACCCAACGCTCGATGGCGCACCTCGATGCGATGCTGGCCCGCGTGCGGACCGGCGAGCCACTGCAATACGTGCTTGGCCATTGGGCGTTTCGCCATCTCGATCTGCTCGTCGACCCTCGAGTACTGATACCGCGGCCAGAGACCGAACTGGTGGCGCAGGTCGCCATCGATCTTGTGCGGAGCACTGCCGCCCAGTGGCCGCAGCGGCCGATCCACATTGTGGACCTGGGGACGGGTAGCGGTGCGCTCGGTCTTTCGCTGGCCTTCGAGCTGCCGCGAGGACTGGTGGACGTGTGGCTCACGGACGTCTCGTCGGATGCGCTCGACGTTGCGCGCGCCAACACGGCGGGCCTGGGGATGGCGGGTGCGGCGGTGAAGTTCGGGGAAGGGCCGTGGTTCGAGGCGTTGCCGTCGGCGCTCAAGGGCAGCCTTGGGCTGGTGGTCTCCAACCCGCCGTACATCGCCCATGATGACCCCGAGGTCGACGAGTCGGTGCGCGCGTGGGAGCCAGCCTTGGCGCTGTACGCGAACGACGGGGGACTGGCCGATGTTCTCACCATCGCCGTTGGCGCCGCCGAATGGCTACGGCCAGGAGGATGGCTGGTGTTGGAGATTGGCAGCGGGCAGGGTGCCGCAGTCGTAGCTCTACTGACGGCAGCGGGCTTCACGGACGTGGAGATTCGAAACGATCTCGCCGGCCACGATCGGATTGCGATTGCTCGAAAGTAGCGACAGGTACTCGGCCTACCGTACCCGCGCCACTCAATCGAAGCGGGCTGCGATCTGGCCCAACAGCGACTCTTCGTCGGCGTCGACCTCGTGGTCGACGCCAGCCACGTCGCGTGCGGCGCTGAACAGCGCGGCACGCAGCACCGTGCTGGCCACGCGACTGTCAATGTCGTCGAGCAGCGCTTCTACCTTGTGGGTGGCCAGTGCCGCCCGCACTCGGGCCGAAGCCGGGCCGATGTATTGGTCGAACGAGAAGGTATCGGTCTCCCAACCCGAGTCGTCGCTGATGTTGCGAATCTCGTCCACCTCGTCAGTGGAGATGTGCCGGTCGGCCATCATCACCAACAGCAGCAACTCGATGGCTGCCTCGTGTTCGCGGTCGGCCGTGGCATGCACCGACACGTGGTTGTAGAGATCCTTCAGACGATGGTTCATGGTGAACGAAACCTAGTTGGTGAGGCCCAGCGAGCGCTGCAGAAAGTCCAACTGGTGCAGCAGCAGGTTTTCCGCCACCACCTCCTGCGGCGTCATGTGGGTGACGCCCACCAGCGGCAGGACCTCATGCGGCTTGCCGGCGGCGAGCAGCGCACTGGAGAGCTGCAGTGTGTGTGCGGCCACGACATTGTCATCGGCCAGACCGTGCACCAACAGCAGTGGGCAGGTCAGCTGGCCAGCCAACGGCAGCAGCGAGCTGGCGGCGTAGGCAGTGTCGTCGACACTGGGGTCGCCCAGGTAGCGCTCGGTGTAGTGGGTGTCGTACAGCCGCCACTCGGTGACGGGTGCGCCGGCGATGGCCGCGTGGAACACGTCGGGGCGTCGCAGTACCGCAAGGGCCGCAAGGTAGCCGCCAAAGCTCCACCCGCGGATGGCGACTTTCGAGAGGTCGAGCGGGAAGTCGGCTGCGGCAGCCGCGAGCGCCGCAACCTGGTCGTCCAGTGGGAAGCTGGCCAGGTCGCGATGGACGGATCGCTCCCAGTCGGTACCTCGGCCGGGTGTGCCACGACCATCACTGACAACGACGGCGAAACCCTGATCCGCAAACCACTGGGAGGTGAGGTACGCGTTGTGAGCGTGGAGCACGCGTTGCGCATGTGGGCCGCCGTAGGGGTCGAGCAGCACCGGCAGCAGCGGGCCGCCATCACCAGCGGAGCGGCCGGCCGGCAGCAGTACAGCCGTCGCCAGCGAGTGTTCGCCGTAGTGGCGAAGGGTGACATTCGGCGTTACCAGTGGCTGTTGCGTGATCGAGGCGATGGTTGTTCCGTCGAGCACGCGAGTGACCGCCCCCGGCTCGTCGAGCACGGCACTGCGCACCACGATGGTGGGGCCGCCGACGATCGCGCTGTGGACTCCTGGTTCATCGGTGAGCGCGATCAAGGTGCCATCGGTACGCCAGCGCCAGACGTGTTGCACGGTGGCGTCGTCAACCGGGTTGGCCAGGAAGTGCACCTCGTCGTCGTGGGTAGCGACGACTGCGCGCACCTGCATCTCGTCGGGCGTCACGGCAGCGCCATCGACCATCAAGCGGCGTACCCCATCGCGGTCAGCCGTCATCACGAGTACGCCGTCGTTCAACAGGGAGGGCGTGCCCGGTACCAGCTCCACCCACGCGGGGTCGCCGTCGGCGAACAACGGCTCGGTGTTGCCGTGGAGGGCACCGGCCTCGAGCACCATCAGCGAGCGCTGGTCGCGCGACTGCACGGTCAGTAGCAACCGCTGAGCGTCGGCCCATTGCACGTCGGCCAGGTACGGATAGGTGTCGCGATCCCACATGACTTCCGTGCTGCCACCGTCCAGCGCCAGAACGTGCAGCGTGACCTCCGCGTTGGCAGTACCGGCGGCGGGGTAGCGCACCTCGTTGGCCGGTTGGTCGGGGTTGGCCGGATCGCTGATGTACCAGCGCTGCACGGCGTCGACGTCGACGCGGGTGGCAGCAATGGCCGCGCCATCGGGGCTCCACCAATAGCCGCGAAACCGTCCCATCTCTTCGGCGGCGATGAAGTCGGCGCTGCCCCAACTGATCTCCGGCTGCTCGTCGCCGGCCAGTTCCCAGCTGCTGCCGTCAAGCTCGGCGATACGGAGCGTTCGGCCGCAGACATAGGCAACGCGGGTTGCCACCGGGTCCGGCCGCGGGTCGTACACCGGGCCATCGACGACGAGTTCGCGGGCCTGCCCGCTGAGCAAGCCGGCCACGTAGAGCTTTCCAGCGAGCGCGAATGCCGTGACCGTGGCGGCCGTGTCGGTGGCGTACGCGGTGATGCCACTAGCGCCTTCGCGCATCCGTTCGCGACGCAGACGCTCCTCAGCCGGCAGCGCCTCGTCGTCGATCGCGTCGAGTAGCTGCAGCGGGTCGGCGACCAGTCGCTCCTCGCCCGTGGCAACGTCCAGCACCCACAGACAGTTCACCGGGTCATCGCCCGCGCGGCTGCGGGCAAAGGTCACCCGCTGCCCGTCGGCGGAGACGCTGATAGTCCGCGGGTCGCCGAGGGTGAACCGCTGAGTGCGTGCGTACTGGCGTGGAAACGTGTCGCTCATGGGGTGTGCTCCGGCTTTGTGTCAAGACCCAGAACTCACAGCTCCAGGTCAACGCCTGACAGACTGTACGTAAAGATCTGGGCGAGTGGGGTCAGGTGCCGGGGACGACCAGGATCTCGGCGTGATGTTCGGGGTCGGCCAGGTCGGCGAATGCTTGCGGCACGCCGTCCACACCAACCGTGCCGGTGAGCCACGGCGAGACGGCGGTCCTGCCATCGGCGATTGCCTGCAGCGCGCCGGAGAGCTCCATCGGCTCATACCCAAGCACGAGCTGAATACTGAGCTCGCGACCGA
>JAYUCY010000064.1:0-48460 GCA_043740085.1 Ilumatobacteraceae bacterium | reverse complement strand
CGCGCTGGGCAACCCAGTGCTGGATGTGATCTGCGACGTTGGTGATCACTAGGCCGTGATCGACTCGATGGCCGTAACGGTCGCGGCGTTGGGTCGCGTCGATTCAGGCTTCGTGAATGCGGGCGTCGGCGGGCAGGCGCCAAGCTTTGTGGGGATGAGCGAGGACGAGTGGAATTGCGTCATGCGGGCAAAATTCGACGGCGCGTTCTTCACCGCTCAAGAGGCCGTGAAGCAGATGGTCGCGCAGTCGCCGCAGGGCGGCTCGGTGGTGTTCACCACGTCCGGCTCCGCCAAGTACGGCCAGCAGCGCGGGCAGCAGCGCGGGCAGCATTACGGTGGCTCGAAGGTGCGCTGATCTCGATGATGAAAGGCATCGCCGTCGAGCACGCGCGCCATGGCATTCGCTGCAACGCGATCCTGCCGGGCTGGATCGAGAGCGACATGACTGCCAGCGCCCTGAGCTGGGCCAAATTCGTTGCCAACGTGCTGTCGCGTGTGCCAATGCGCCGGTGGGGCAAGCCGGAGGATTTCGCGGGCCTCGCCGTCTATCTCGCCAGCAGCTACCACACCGTCGACGTCATCACCATCGATGGCGGCTACCACTCGTTCTGAGCGCGCCCGGTCGCTGACGGTCGCTGGCCGGTTTCAGTCCCGCCCCGCCCGGGGCTGGCCACCGTCGAGTGGCACCCTCCGGCGCCCAAGGGCGAGTTAGAGCGCCGCCCTCGTCATGAAAGCCCGCCCATGGGCGGCGAAAGGTGACGAGGTCGACGGCGAGCGGGTGGCTGCGAGTCTGGAACACTGATCGCATGAACGACGCGAGCGACACTCACAACGACGACTCTGCGGTGCACATTGACGGTCATGCCGGGCAGCAGGCGGTTGCCGCGTTGATGGCCTTCGGCACTGACATCATGTACACCCTGAATGGCGGGCACATTTGGCCGCTCTACGACGCGGCGCGCGACCAGGGCATGAAGGTGGTCGACACCCGTCACGAGCAGACCGCGACCTTCGCCGCCGAGGGCTACGCCAAGCTCACTCGCAAGCCGGGCTTCGCCGCGCTGACTGCCGGCCCGGGGATCACCAATGGAATCTCGGCAGTGACCTCCGCCCACTTCAACGGTTCGCCGCTCGTCGTGCTCGGCGGTCGTGCTCCGCAGATGCGGTGGGGCAGCGGCTCGCTGCAGGAGTTCGACCACGTGCCCGTGCTGCAATCCATCACCAAGAGTGCCGCCACAGTCACCGCTTCCGCACAGGCTGGCGCGATGGTGCACGCCGCGGCTCGACTGGCAATGCAGCCGCATCGCGGTCCGACGTTCCTTGACTTTCCACTCGATGTGTTCGGCCCCTCTGTCGGCGACATCCCCGCAGTCGACGAATGTGTCGGCCTCGGCGCTGCGCCGATCGACGACGAAGTCGCCCAACTGATGGAGCTACTCGCCAACGCCGAACGTCCCGCGTTCATTGTCGGCAGCGATGTGTATTGGGACGGCGCGTGGGACGCGTTACGAGCGGCCGCAGAACATTTGCGCGTACCGTGCTTCTTCAACGGTCTCGGTCGCGGCACCATTCCTGCCGACCACGAACTGGCCTTCCTTCGCACCCGCGGTCTGCTCAAGGCGCGCGCCGACCTGGTGGTGGTGTGGGGTACTCCGCTCGACTTCCGACTCGGCTTCGGTCGCTTCGGCAAAGCTCGGGTCGCGCACGTCGTCGACAGCGACCAGCAACGGGCGCACCACGTCGAGGTGCCGACTGTGGCTGGCGACAGCAACCTCGTCCTGCGTGCACTCGCCGATGGGCCAGGGCCACGCATCGACCGGTCCGGATGGGTTGCCGAGCTGCGTGCAGCGGAAGAGAAGGCACGCGCCATCGACGCCGAGTTGCTCGCCAACGACAGCGCACCGATCAAGCCCAGCCGCATCTATGGCGAGCTTGGTCGCCGCCTCGAACGCGACGCGGTGGTGATCTGTGATGGCGGCGACTTCGCCAGCTACGCGGGCAAGTTCGTGGAAGTGTTCGAGCCCGGCTGCTGGCTGGACACCGGGCCATACGGTTGCCTCGGCAACGGGCCGGGCTATGCGATCGCCGCCCGCACGGTGCGTCCGAGCAGCCAGATCGTGCTGCTGCTGGGTGACGGCGCGGCGGGCTTCAGCCTCATGGATGTGGACACGATGGTGCGGCACAATCTGCCCGTCGTGATGGTCGTTGGCAACAACGGAATGTGGGGTTTGGAGAAGCACCCCATGCAAGCGATCTACGGCTGGGACATGGCCTGCGATCTGCAGCCGGGCTTGCACTACGAGAACGTCGTCACGGCACTCGGCGGTGCCGGCGAAACCGTCACCAACGCCGCCGACATTGGCGCCGCCATGGACCGTGCCTTCGCCAGCGGCGTGCCGTACATGGTCAACGTGATCACCGACCCCAGCGACATCTACCCAAGAACCAGCAACCTCGCCTGACCGCCCGCGAGGCCTTCTCAGTAGGCGCTCATCTTCGGTAGTACCGCATCTCACCGCCGACTGAGGCCGTTGCGGTGGATTTAGGCGCAGCCGCTGCCAGGGGCAGCGACGACGTTGCCGGCAGCATCGAGGTCCATATAGACGGACTCCGAATGCAGGTAATCAGGCACCAGGGCCGATTCGTTGATTGGGGGCGCGCCCGTGAGAATTGTGTACGCCTCGACCTGTTGGCGCATCATGTCGCGCTCGGTCACACACTGGACGCCGGTGGCCTCGTCGATGCGGGCCGCGCCCTCTTGTACCGTCTTGGCCGGGCAGCCTGACAGCGCGAGGCAACCAGTCGCCGCGAGCATCGCAGTAGCGATGAGCTTCACTGTGTCTTGTCCATGAATCGGTCGACCTCCACCAAAACGCGGGTGACCTTTCCTGCAGCCACCAGCCCTTTGGTATCGGACGCCGAAACCATGAACGTGAGCCTTCGTCCTTCTATCTTTTCCAGCACGGCTTCCGCCTCGACCTTGCCGCCAACGCCGGTGGGCCGGAGGTGGTCGAGCTGCACCCGCATGCCAACAGTGGTGCACCCAGTATCGAGGTGTCCGTGGAGCGCGGCACACGTGGCCTGTTCGCACAGCGCGATCACTCGCGGCGTGGCGAGCACCAGCACCGTTCCGGAACCGACGGCGAGCGCGGTGTCGGTTTCGCCGACGACCATCGACGCCGCGCCCTTCAGGCCAACAGTCACCTTCGCCGGTTCGCTCACGAGGCGCAACGTTACGCCCTCAAGCCCCGCGCGGAGAACTCACGGCGCACCCGCGTCGGTAGGCTGAGACTGTGATCGACCAAGACGTGTTGGAACGAGTACTGGCGTCGGCGGTGCGTACGGGCGCCGATTTCGCCGAGGTGTATGCGGAGGACAAGCAGTCCACATCGGTGGCGTTTGATGATGGCCGCGTCGAGCAAGTGACCAGCGGGCGCGACCGCGGCGCCGGCATCCGAGTGGTGAAGGGCGACACTACCGGCTTCGCCCACACCGCCGATCTCAGTGAGGCGGGCCTTCGTGCCGCAGCCGAGGCTGCAGCAGCGGCCGCCAGCCAGGGCGACGGTGGCACTCGCACGATTGCGCTCACCCGCAGCCCAGAGCGTGTGGTCAGCCCCATCAGCTTGTTCCCCGACGAGGTTCGCAAGGCCGACAAGGTCGCCATTTTGCTGCGCATGGACGAAGCCGCCCGCAGCGCGGGCGCCTCGATTGTGCAAGTGAGCGCCGGCTACGGCGACAGTCGCAAACATGTGCTCATTGCCAACACCGACGGCGTGTTCGTCACGGACCAGCAGGTGCGCACGCTGGTGCGCGTCACCGCGATTGCCGACGGCGACGGCGGAATGCAAACGGGTTACCAGAGCGCTGGCCAGACCATGGGCTTCGAGCTGTTCAACCAGGTCGACGTCGAAGACCTGGCTCGCGACGCTGCCCGCATCGCCATCACCAAGCTCAACGCTCGCCCGGCCCCAAGCGGCGCACTGCCCGTCGTCATCAAGCAGGGGAGCGGCGGCGTGTTGTTCCACGAGGCGTGTGGCCACGGCCTGGAGGCAGACCTCATCGCGAAGGGCGGAAGCGTCTACCGCGGCAAGCAGGGCGAACTCGTCGCCTCGCCGCTGGTGACGTTGGTCGACGACGGCACGATGACCGGCGAGTGGGGCGCAATCGCGTACGACGACGAGGGCCACGCCAGCCAGTACAACGTGCTCATCGAGAACGGCATCCTCACTGACTACATGTGGGACTACCTGCGTGCCCGCAACGAGGGCCGCCCGCAAAGCGGCAACGGCCGCCGGCAGAGTTATCAGCACCTGCCAATGGTGCGCATGACCAACACGTACGTGCTCAACGGCACCGAGGAGCCCGACGACATCGTGCGTGCCACCGAGTACGGCGTGTATGTGGCGAAGCTGGGCGGCGGCAGTGTCAACACAGCCACGGGCGACTTCGTGTTCGGCATGACCGAGGCTTACCTCATCGAGGACGGCGAGATCACCGAGCCGCTGCGTGAGGGAAACCTCATCGGCAACGGCCCGGAGGTCTTGAAGGACATCGACCTGCTGGGCAACGACTTCGCGATGGGTAACCCTGGCACGTGCGGCAAGGATGGCCAGGGTGTGCCCGTGGGCGATGGCCAGCCGACGCTGCGCGTCAAGTCGATGACTATCGGCGGCACGGCAGCATGAGCGCCGCGCTGCAGGAAATTGCCGACCGCGTCATCGCCCAGGCTCGCCCCGGTGAGCAGGTCGAAGCGTTCGTGTCTCGGGACAACGAAACCGACATCCGGGTGTACGAGGGCTCGGTCGAACACTTCGTCAGCGCACAGAGTGAAGGCATTGGTATTCGCGTGATTCGCGACGGCTGCACTGGCTTTGCGTATGCGGGCACGCTCGACCCGGCTGCGATTGCAGAGGTGCTGGCTGATGCTCGCGACAACCTCGAGTTCGGTACCCGCGACGAGTGGGCTGGCCTAGCCGAACCCGACGGCGTCGATGTGGTCGCCCAAGACCTGTGGAACGACGAGCTTGCCGGTTACGCCACCGATCGCAAAATTGAGTTGGCGAAGGAGCTCGAGCGGCTGACCGTTGGTGTCGATCCGCGAGTCCGCGTTGACGACTCCAACTACGCCGATGTGGCCGTCGAATCGGCAGTCGCGACGACGACCGGTATTCGCCGCAGCGGCCGCGAGAACGGATGCTACGTCTCCATCAGCACGCTTGCCGACGACGGCGACGAAACGCAGACCGGGTTCGGTTTCAGCGTCGGCCGATCGCCAGAGCAGTTCGATCTCTGCAAGGCAGCGCGTGAAGCTGCCGACCGTGCCACCCGCCTGTTGGGGGCAACCAAGCCCGCATCGCAGCGGGTCACTGTGGTGCTCGATCCGTACGTCACGGCGATGTTTCTCGGCGTCATCTCCAGCACGCTCAACGGCGAGGCCGTAGCCAAGGGACGCAGCCTGTTCAAGGATCGTCTTGGCGATCAGGTCGCCAACCCGCTGCTGACACTCGTCGACGACCCCACCAACACGCTGGCCTATACCGCCACCGATCTCGACGGCGAGGGCCTTGCCGCTCGTCGCAACGTGCTGATTGACGGCGGAGTGCTGCAGAAGTTCGTGCACAACAGTTACAGCGCTCGACGAGTCGGCGGCGTCAGTACCGGCAACGCCGTGCGCGGTGGGTTCAAGGGCACGCCCGGTGTCGGCTGTCTGGCCATGCATCTGCTGCCCGGTACACGCGATCAGGCCGCGCTGGTGGCCGACGTGGACAACGGCGTACTGGTCCAGTCCGTGCAGGGTCTGCACAGCGGCGTCAACCCAATCAGTGGCGACTTCTCGGTTGGCGCCTCCGGGCTGGTCATCACCAACGGCGTCATCGGTGCGCCCATCCGCGAGTTCACCATCGCCTCCACCCTTCAGCGAATGCTGCTGGACGTCGTGGAGGTTGGCGGCGACGTCGACTGGCTTCCCATGCGCGCCGCTGGCGTCAGCCTGGTGATCAGCGACATCACCCTCTCCGGCGCCTGAGACGTCGGCGCGCACGTCACTCCCGGAAGTGACGCGATTTGGGTTCAGCGACCTGGCTCACTGCTTGAAATGCGCGTCACTTCCGCCTGACGGGTACCGTGGCGACTCGTGCCGACCCCGCACCCCGCCGCCATTGCCCGTCACCCGCACTTGGCTCAACCGCTCCCTGCCGGCTGGGTGCGCGTCGACCTGCACAGCCACACGATGTGGAGCGGTGACAGCACGACGACGCCCGACGAGGTCGAGGAAGCCGTCGTAGAAGCGGGCCTCGACGTGCTGTGCATCACCGACCACAACGCAGTGCGGGGTGCTACCGACCTGGCCGAGCACTTGCCGTGCCGAGTCATTGTCGGCGAGGAACTGCGTACGAACGCCGGTGAAATCATCGGACTGTTTCTTACCGCTCGCATCGCAGCCGGAACCTCGCCAGCCGAGGCGGCTCAGGCCATTCGCGACCAGGGCGGCATCGTCTACATCCCACACCCTTTCGACCCGATGCGTCGCAATATGGCAGAACCGGCGCTGTACGAACTTGCGCAGGCGGGCCTCATCGACGCCATCGAAGTGCTGAACGCGAAGACGAGCCTGCGGAGCCTCAACGAGCGTGCCGCTGCGTTCGCGGATGAATTCGAAGTGGCCGGAGGAGCCGGTAGCGATGCACACGTGCCACTCGCGCTGGGTAGCGCATACGTGGAGATGCCCGATTTCGACGGCCCCGCCGACTTCCTCGCCAAGCTGCGCGAGGGCCGTATCGTTGGCCACCACTGGGACGAGCATCGTCCGTGGAAGCCGCGAATCATTCCCAGCCTGCCCAACGAGTAGAACTGACAGCCGTGCCCATCTTCCATGCCATCGTGCTCGGTCTCGTGCAAGGCCTCTCCGAATTTCTCCCTATCTCCTCCAGCGGGCACCTGCTGCTGGCGCCATGGCTGTTTGGCTGGAACGATTTTGCCGGCGACCCGCAGATCGAAAAGGCATTCGACGTTGCATTGCACCTGGGCACATTGGTCGCAGTAGTCGGGTACTTCTGGAGCGACCTTGTTGTGTACGTGCGTGAGGGCATCCGGCTCTTGGCCACACGTGAGAAGCCGGTCGACCCGCAGGGTCGGTTGGCCTGGTTGCTGGGGCTGTCATCCCTGCCAGCGGCGGCTGTGGGCGCAGTCGGTGAGAAGTACATCGACGAGAAGCTGGGCACCCCTGTGCTCATTGCTGTCTCGTTGATTGTGTTTGGTCTGTTGCTCGCGTGGGCCGATCGGCGAGCGGGCACGAGAACGATCGACGACTACACCACCAAGGACGCCCTCAAGGTCGGTGCCGCGCAGATACTGGCGTTGAACCCCGGTACCTCGCGCAGTGGCATCACCATGACCGCCGCCCGTTTCATCGGATTCACCCGCGACGCAGCAGTGCGGGCAAGCTTCCTAATGGCGATCCCGGTCACTGCCGGCGCAGTCGCGTACAAGTTGGCGAAACTCGTACGCGACGGAATTCCCGAGGGCCTGGCACTGCCCCTGATTGTGGGCATCATCACTTCCGGTCTTTCCGGCTGGCTGGCGGTGTGGGGCACTCTCAAGCTCATCCGCACAAGGTCGTTCATGCCGTTCGTGATCTACCGGGTGGCACTGGGCACGCTGGTGCTGCTGCTCATCGTGACGGGCGTACGCTCGGCCTGATGAATCAGCCGTCAGTCGCTCAGCCGCTGGTGCTCCAGCAGGTTCCGCTCGGTTTCCAATGGGCTACCGCAGACCCTTTTCTGTTCTGCGTGCATCACCTCGACCTCTATCCGGAAGGCAACGCCGAGTTCGGCCCGCAGGGGTCGTTGGCCGGGCGATCCATCGGCAATGACTTTGAGCCGCGCGATGGCTGGCGGATGTACCACGGCAGCACCGTGCCCGGCTTCCCCGAGCACCCGCACCGAGGCTTCGAGACCATCACCTTTGCGCGGAAGGGCTTCATCGACCACAGCGATTCGCTGGGCGCTGCTGCCCGCTTCGGCCGCGGCGATGTGCAGTGGATGACCGCCGGTAGCGGTGTCGTGCATTGCGAGATGTTCCCGCTGCTCGATGCCGACGGCCCCAACACCGTCGAGCTGTTCCAGATCTGGATGAACCTGCCAGCAAGCGACAAGATGGTCGACCCGCACTTCACGATGCTGTGGAGCGAGGACATTCCGCAGCACGTGCACCTCGACGATGCTGGCCGCGAGTCCATGGTCACCGTCATCGCCGGGCGCTACGCAGGGTTGACGCCGCCAGCGCCGCCGCCTGCGTCGTGGGCATCGCGCCCGGAGGCCGACGTGTCGATTCTGCACATCGTGATGCAGTCCGGCGCCAGCCTGACGTTGCCCGCTGCCGATGGCGATGAGACGACGCGCGTGTTGTACGTGTTCGAAGGCTCGGTCGCCGTGGGCGGCAAAGAGGTCGCAACCAGTACCGGCGCGTTGGTCGACGCAGCGCAGGCTGCACCATTGGTTGCCGGTCCTGATGGTGCCGAGATTCTGATGCTGCAGGCCAACCCAATCGGCGAGCCGGTTGCCCAGTACGGGCCGTTCGTGATGAACACTGAAGCCGAGATCAATCAGGCGTTCGCTGACTACCGCCGCACTGGTTTTGGTGGCTGGCCCTGGGATCGCCCCGACCCCGTTCACGCCGCCGACGCAGGCCGATTCGCCCACCACGCCGACGGACGCCAAGAAGTGCGGCAGCCAGCGTGACCGACTCGCGCAACCCAGCGACCATCGCAGTCACGGCCGGTCGGCCTGGCGAGATCGGTGACCCGCTCAATTACCCAATCGTGATGGCCAGCAACTTTCGCGGCGAGGCAGGGGAGTACACGCGCACGCACGGTACTCCAGGCTGGATTGGCCTGGAGGAGGCTGTCGGCGCACTTGAAGGCGGACGTGCGGTTTCGTTCTCCTCTGGCATGGCAGCTGCGGCGGCGGCCTTGTTCGCGCTCGCGCCGAAGGTGCTCGTGCTGCCCAGCTATTCGTACCTCGGGGTGCGTGCCCTGGTCGCCGACCTCGTGCAGCAATCACGGTTGGAGGTTCGCTTCGTCGACATCGGCAACACCGCCGAGGTTGTTGCCGCCACCACCGGCGCCGATGTCGTGTGGATTGAAACGCCGACGAACCCCACATTGGATGTCGCCGATATCCCTGCCATCTGCGCGGCGGCGGCGGCGGCAGGGGCGAAGGTGGTGGTGGACAGCACCTTCGCCACGCCGATCTGTGCGCAGCCCCTTTCCGATGGTGCGACGATCGTCGTCCATAGCGGCACCAAGTTCATCGGCGGCCACAGCGACCTACTGATCGGCCTGGCCATCGCAGCCGACGACGCCGTGTACGAGCGACTGCATCAGACGCGCCTGGTGAATGGCAGCACGCCCGGTTCACTGGAAGCCTTCCTCGCGTTGCGCGGACTGCGGACGCTGCCGTTGCGCATGGAACGCATGCAGGCCAATGCGGTCGAGGTGGTGGCGCGACTTCGCGCGCACTCGGCGGTCACTGACGTTCGCTACCCGGGTTTCGGGGCGATGGTGTCGTTCGTGCTCGCCGGTGGCGCCGATGTAGCGGATTCCGTGTGCCGCGGGGTTGAGCTGATCGTGCCGGCCACCAGCCTCGGTGGAGTGGAGACCTCGCTGGAGCGTCGCCAGAAGTACGCCGGCGACGCCCACGTCGCCCCCGGTCTGATCCGGATGAGTGTCGGTATCGAACACATCGACGACATCTGGTCCGACCTGGCACAAGCCCTCCCCGCGTCCTGACGACTTCCAATGGAGGGTTCCAACGTCCTGGGGGCGGTTGAAACCCTCCATTGGGCCGGTTAGGGGTGGCGGGCGATGGTGATGGCGCCGAGGGCCAGTTGGGCGCTCATCGATGCCGCGCAGTCGGTGGGGACGGCTATCTCTACATCAACTTCACCGATCGCTGCAGCCGTTCCGTCGCACCACAGTTGGCCGCTGCCGAAGACTGTTACGGCGTCGCCAGCGATCAAAACCGGCGTACCGTCCGCGGGGACGGCGAACACAACCCAGTCGGCCGGGAACAGGCCGTCGACCGCAACATCGGCCGCGACCACAACCTCGCCGGCGGTGATCGATCGTGCGGCCACGGCATCGGCCGGAAGCGACGACACGGCGCTCGGGGGCACCATCGCAGTCGGATAGTCAGCGGCCGCGGCAAGCACGACGTCGCCCGCAGCAACAGGCCCGCTCGCGACCCACACCGTGCGCGTCGTGCCCCAGCTGTCGCGCTCCCGAGTGACCTGAGCCTGGGCACTGGCGACGCTGAGCCACACCGCGACCGCACACGTGCCGACGATGAGCCAGTAGAGCCACGGCCGGCGCGCGAAGAGCAGCCGAAGCCGAGGGAGAGTGGACATGGCGTACCTCCGCGACCAAACAGGTGGGGCGCGACCAACAAAGGTGCGCCGTGCTCGGGGGAAGCCGCTTCAGCGCACCATATCGGTGCACATGCGATTCAGTGGCTCAGTCGCTGGAGCTGGAGCTGGAGCTGGAACTGCTGGTCGACGCAGGCGTGCTTGCGGGCGCGGCCGGGGCGGGCGTTGACGAGCTGCTCGAGTCACTGTTGGACGACGTGGTGGCAGTCGAGTTCGACGATGACGAACTGTCGGCCGACCCGGCCTTCGACGACGAGCTGGAACCGCCGCGACTGTCGGTCTTGTAGAAGCCGCCGCCCTTGAAGGTGACGCCGACGGGCAGGAACACCTTCTTGACCGGCAGCGTGGAACCGGAGCCGGGGTGCACGGCTTCAGTGAGTGCGTCGTCGCTGAACGCCTGCTGGACCTCGATGGTCTCGCCGCTTTCGATGAACTTGTACACGTAGGTGGGCATCGGTGGCTCCGGAGGCTGTCGGTGACAGCTGGTTCTAGCAGTCGGGTAGTGCGAGTGCTAACGCTACCCGGCACTCGGCCCGTAGAGTGAGCCGATGCGGGCACGAACGGCAGTGATTCCGGCGGCAGGGATGGGTACCCGGTTCTTGCCGGCGACGAAGGCGGTCCCCAAGGAACTGCTGCCCATCATCGACACTCCGGCGCTGCAGCTGATCATTGACGAAGCTGTCGGGGCGGGTATCGAGCACGTCGTCGTCGTGACCAGTCATGCGAAGCCGGCGATTGAGGCATACTTTGCCGAAGCTCCTGAGGTGGTCGCCAAACTGCGCGCCACTGGTCGTCACCTGGTGGCGGACCGTCTTGAGCGCATTGGCCGCGATGTACGCGTCACCTTCGCCTATCAGGACGAAGCGCTTGGTCTGGGTCATGCGGTCGGCTGTGCTCGCGAGGCAGTGGGTGACGAACCGTTCGCGGTGCTGTTGCCCGACGAGATCATGGGCGACTCCAGCCTGCTCGCGCAGATGTGCGAGGTCAGTGCCACCACCGGCGGCAGCGTCGTCGGCCTCAAAAAGGTCCCAATGGCCGAGGTCAGTGCCTATGGCGTGATCGATCCGTCGGGCCCCCTCGACGCTGACGGTGTGGTCAGCATTCGCACGATGGTCGAGAAGCCGGCAATGGCCGATGCCCCCAGCGATCTGATCATCATTGGCCGCTATGTGCTCACCCCCGATGTCTTCGACAAGATCGAGGCGGTGCAGCCGGGCGTCGGTGGCGAGATTCAGCTCACCGACGCGCTGCGGATGCAGGCCGCCGAAGGCCCGTTCCACGGCGTGCTTCGCGACATCCGCCGCTACGACACGGGCAACCCATTGGGTTGGCTCACCGCGGTGGTCGAGCTGGCACTCGACGACGCGCAGATCGGTTCCGAGTTCCGGACCTGGTTGCGCGACCGTCTATGACGGGCTCTACGACGCGCGTCAGGTCAAGCGGCGGAACAGCGCTGGGTAGTCGAGCACAAGCCCGAACTCATCGACCTCCAGCTCAGCGCTGATGCCAGTCTCCAGTTGCTCGAACAGCCAGCGATGCGAGCCGATCCGCGTATAGCGCTGCAGGTCCGGTCGCACGCCCAACGTGTCGGGGTCGACGGAGACAACCGGCAGCTCGGCGGCGTGGCCTTCGTGGAGCGGAAGCCGCCGAATCGGCAGCGTGTTGGTGAATGGTGTGCACGCCAGGTCGATGTCGTAACAGCCGTCCAGGTCGGTGCGGTGCGCACCGTTCATCTCGCCCCAGCGACCGCTGCCGTCAGTGGCCAACCACAGGTCGGGCTCCTCCAGATCGCGGAAGAGCAGGAACTGGCGGACCTGCCACGTCGGCGACAGCCGCAACACATACTGCACGTTCTCGCGACCGACCTCGCCGCTGACGGTGAAGCCTTCGTTCTCCCACAGGATGGTGGTGGTCTCCTCGCCATCGCCCTCCCACGTTGCCCAGCGCGCAACGTGACCCGTGGGCTCATGGGCAGCGGGGAAGGGGGAGTACGACGTCACCCGCCTCACGGTACCGTTGCGGTGTGATCGACATCACCGAGGCCCGCCGCTACGTGCTCGACCGCTGCCCGACGGCGGCGCCGCAAGAGGTGCCGTGTCGCGAGGCAACCGGCCTGGTCCTGGCAGCGGCAGTCATTGCGGTGGAGGACGTGCCACCGTTCGCGAACAGCGCGGTCGATGGCTATGCGGTGGTCGCTGCCTCCGTGGCGACGGTGCCCGTGGACCTGCTGGTTGTCGGCGAAGTGGCTGCTGGTTCGTTCACCGACCGCGTCCTGCGACCCGGCGAGGCCATTCGCATCATGACCGGCGCGCCAGTGCCGGCTGGGGCCAACGCGGTCGTGATGGTGGAAGACACTGAACTGCTCGGTGACAGAAGCGTCGATGGCTCGGTGCGAGTTCGCATTCGTGGGTCGACCACGGCTGGGGTTGCGGTGCGTGGCGTTGGCGACGACGTTCTCGCGGGAACGGCGCTGTACCCGGTGGGCACCTTCGTGACGCCAGCGGTTGCGGGTGTACTGGCCAGTGTGAACGCGGCCATCGTGTCGGTGGTCCCGAGAGTTCGAGTCGCGGTGTTGAGCACCGGCGACGAACTGATCGACGATGGGTCACCCTTGCAGCCGGGCCAGATCCGTGAGAGCAACCGCACCATGCTGTTGGGGGCCGTACGCGACGCGGGTTGCCAGGCGGTCGACCTCGGAATCGTGCGCGACGACGAAGCGGTGCTGCAGGAAGTGCTTCGCACGGCAGCGTCCACCTGCGATGCAATCGTCACCAGCGGCGGCGTCAGCATGGGCGACTACGACGTGGTGAAGGCGGTGCTGTCCCGCATCGCCGAGATGCAGTGGATGCAGATCGCGATCAAGCCCGCCAAGCCGTTCGCGTTCGGTTTGCTCGCGTCGGGCGCTCGTCATGTCCCGGTGTTCGGACTGCCCGGTAACCCAGTCAGTTCGCTGGTCAGCTTCGAACTGTTGGCTCGGCCCGCGCTGCGCCAGATGATGGGGCATACTGCCATCGACCGGCCGACGATTGCCGCTGTTGCCGACAACGGTCTTCCCCGCCGACACGATGGCAAGACCCATTATGTGCGGGTATTCGCTGCCATCGGTGTCGAGGGTCGAGTGCACGTTCGGTCGGTCGGTGCGCAGGGCAGCCATCAGTTGGCTGCCACCTCGCAGGCGAACGCGATCGCAGTTGTCGTTGATGGTGACGGGGTGCCTGTCGGCGGCGACGTCCCGACCATGCTGCTGTCCCTCGAGTCGTTGTCGCGAACCTCGTTGTGATGATCGCGATGGGTAGTGTGACGCGATGGACTTGATCGACCCGTTCGGTCGCACCATCCGTGATCTGCGCATTTCGGTCACCGACCGGTGCAACTTCCGCTGCACATATTGCATGCCTGAAGAAGGTATGCAATGGATGCCGCGCAGCGATGTGCTCACGTTCGAGGAGATCGAGCGACTTGCCCGCATCTTCGTCGAGCGGTTCGAGGTCGACGGGCTGCGCCTTACCGGCGGCGAGCCCACCATGCGCGCACATCTGACGGTGCTGGTCAGCAAGTTGGCAAAGCTGGGCGTCGACCTGTCGATGACCACCAACGGCTCCACCCTGCGCAACATGGCGCACGAGCTACGCGATGCCGGTCTGCGGCGAGTGAACGTCAGCCTCGACACACTCGTGCGCGAAAAGTTCCATCGCATGACCAAGCGTGACGAGTTGGAGCGTGTGCTCGATGGCATCGAGGCGGCGAAGGAAGCCGGCTTCGCGCCGGTCAAGATCAACGCAGTCATCGAGCGCGGTGTGAATGACGACGAGATCGTCGACCTCGCCCGTTATGGCCGCGACAACGATGTGGAGATGCGCTTCATCGAGTTCATGCCGCTGGATGCCACTGGTCACTGGCTCAACGACAAGGTCGTCGGGCAGGACGAGATCGTTGCCGCACTCTCTGGCGAGTTTCCGCTGGAGTTGGTGCCCGCCCGCGGCGCCGCGCCTGCCGATCGTTGGCGCTACCTTGATGGCCGCGGCATGGTGGGCGTCATCCCGACGGTGACCAAGCCGTTCTGCGGTGATTGCGATCGCGTGCGCATCACGGCCGATGGTCAGTTCCGTACGTGCCTGTTCGCGACCACCGAGTTCGACCTGCTGAAGATGATGCGTGCCGGCGCCACCGACGATCAGGTCGCCGAAGAGATCCGGCGCGCGGTCGGAACCAAGTGGGCCGGTCACCAAATCAACCAGGTCACCTTCGTCAAACCGCGCCGCTCGATGAGCCAAATCGGCGGCTAGCACAACTTCCCAACGCTGGCACGGAATGTTGCCCTGGCGTTGAGATTCGGTGCCAGCGTGAACTCTGCGGCGCTCGAGCAGGTGGCGCGACTGGGTGAACACGAGGTACTACAGTTCCGTGACGGATGAGTGACCTGACTTTCACACACCTCGACCCCATGGGTCGGGCTCGCATGGTCGACGTGACGCCGAAGGATCCGACGCACCGTCGGGCCGTGGCTCGTGGTCGTGTGTTCATGCAACCGGCCACGACTGCAGCCGTCGTCAACCGGGAAGTGAAGAAGGGCGACGTCCTGGCCGTGGCTCGCGTCGCGGCCATCCAAGCCGCGAAGCGCACCAGCGACATGATTCCGCTGTGCCATCCGCTGCTCGTGGGCTCGGTACACGTCAACTTCGAGATCGGTGATGATTTCATCGAGATCGAAGTACAGGTCGACACCGTCGACCGCACCGGTGTCGAGATGGAGGCATTGCACGCCTGCGCAATCGCCGGTTTGACCATCTACGACATGTGCAAGTCCGCCGACAAAGCAATGGTGATCGGCGAAATCGCACTCTGGGAGAAAACAGGCGGGCGGTCCGGTACGTACCGACGACCCGCTAACATTGCATCCGATGTTACGAAAGTAGTAGAACCGTAATGAATTGGATGTCAACAGTTGCCACAAAGTTCGGCTACCAGACACCCGGAGGAATTCTTGTGAACACCATGATCTCAACTCCCGCCATCATCTCCACGCTCGCCGACACCAACATGACAGGCGCATTCTGATGCAGCCGATCGTGCTCCTCGCCGTTGCTGCCGTATGGGCCGCCGTCATCATCCCGCCGCTCCTGCGGTCACGGATTGAGAACCGGCCCAACTCATCGGTCACCGACTTCCGTCGCCAGCTGTCCACGCTGCAACGGGCAGTCCCCACTCGCACCATGGTGCCAATGCGCGCCATGGCCCGCCCGTTGGCACAGGCGCCGCAGCAGCGCCAGATGGCGTATGGTCAGGTGCGTCGTTCGTCGGCTTTGAACTCGGCGTCAATGACCGGCGGTACGCAGCAGCGCAGCCACGGTGGCGCTCAGGCAGACAACACCGCCGGCCACCGCCAGATGCACTTGCACAAGGTCAGCCAGCGCGAAATCCTGCGCCGCCGTCGTGCCAACGTGCTCTTCATCCTCGTCGTCACAGTTGGCATCACCGGCTTCCTCGCCGCCACCACACATGCCAACGTTATGGTCTACGCCTTCGCTCTCTCGTTCGTTTCGCTGTGCGGCTACTGCTACAAATTGGTGCAGTTGCGCAACTACGAGATGGACCGCAGCTACGGCGAGCAGACCTGGTTCAACGTCGCCTGACACCGCTACACTCGGGTCTCCAACCGGGGGTGTAGCTCAGTTGGCAGAGCGCAGCAATCGCACTGCTGAGGCCCGGGGTTCAATTCCCCGCACCTCCACCCGGATGTTCGAAGCCCTTCCCACTCGGGAGGGGCTTCGTGCGTTGTGCGGCCAGCACGCGCTACCTTCGCCGTCAGATGAACACGCGTGCACTTCTCGGCCTCGCCGTTTCGTTGGCACTTGGCGGCTGCGCTGCAGACCCGTCGTCCGAGCCGACCAGCACGCCGACGACCGACCCTGCCCCGACGACTACCGAGGCCGAGATCGTGATTCCGCCGGGCATCCTGGCGGCGATGCCGTTCCAGAACCGGCTGGATGTGGCGGACGGCATCTTCCAGGTCAAGCTCTACAACGGGACCGACCGGCGCTTCGACATTGTTGGTGTGCAGTTGCTGTGGGACGGGTTGACCACGCCGGTGTCTGAGCGCCAGAACCCGTTGATCGCGGGCGACCGACTGGACTATCCCGTCACGCTTGCACCAGCGACCTGTGTGGGTGATGGCGCTGTCGAGGACATGCCCGACCCGCAGCAGGCCGTTGTGCGTGTGTTGTTGGCCGACGGCAGCGAGGTGCTTGCACCCGTGTTCGATGTGAAGCACTTCGCCCGTCGGCTGTACTTGGAGGACTGCGAACGACAGTTCATCGCCAAGCAGGTTGCGATCGAGTGGGTCGACATGCACGAGGCAACACTCGACGAGCGCCCCGTAACCGAAGGTTTCCTGCGGCTGACTCGGCTGGAGGGCACCGGCGAGATGACGGTGTTCTTCATCAGCAACAACATCCTGTTCACCTTCGTCGCGTCGGCGGTGGGCGACGAACCCGTGGCGGTGCTGCCCGCTGATCAGCAGTCCATCAGCGTGCCGATCCGCTTCACCGAGGGACGATGCGACGCGCACGCCATGTCGGAGACCAGCCAGCCCTTCGAGTTCTCGGCCGCCATCGACCTCGGCGATGGCGTCGAGCGTTCCTACGCGCTGCCGATCCCCACCGACGATCAGATCCCGATGCGGCAACGGCTGGAAGCTGCGTGCGCCTACCTCAACGAAACCGGTGCGTTCAACGACGGGTAGCCGCCGACACAGGCAGGTTTGGATGGAGGGTCGGGCGTCACGTCGCACGAAGCGACAATGCGAGTCGCTGCGGATAGCGTGACGCGCACTTCGAAGGGAGGTCCCATCCCATGGACCGAATCTTGATCGACGACCTGCGTGTACTCACTGTGATCGGCGCTTTGCCACACGAACGTGAGATGGCGCAACCCATCCGAATCGACCTGTCCATCGGCGTCGACCTCCACGAGGCCGGCCGCAGTGACGACCTTGCCGCCACCGTGCACTACGGGCTGGTGTGCGAGCGCGTCGCCGAGCTCGCCCGCGACAGTAAGGACATCTTGCTCGAGCGATTGGCCGCGAAGGTGGCCGACGTCGTGCTCGAGTTCGACCTTGTCGACGAAGTGGAGGTCACGCTCACCAAGCTGCGCCCGCCGATTCCCGATGACGTGCAAAGTACAGCCGTCAGGATCGTGCGCACCCGTGCGGAAGCCGCTGCGCCGCCGCTGGTGGCCCACATCGCGTACATCGCACTGGGCAGCAATCTGGGCGATCGCGAGCGCTACCTGCGATTCGCGGTCGGTGAGCTGAGCAACATCGTCGCCATGTCGCAGGTGTTCGAGACAGCACCCATTGGTGGGCCCGACGATCAGGGCGCCTATCTCAACATGGTCGTCCAGATCGAAACCCCGCTCGATCCGTACGCGCTCATTCGCCGCTGCCAGCGCATCGAGGCCAATGCGCTCCGCCAGCGCATCGTGCACTGGGGCCCGCGCACGCTCGACGTCGACCTGCTCTTCTACGACGACATCACCATCACCAGCGAGGCGCTCACCGTCCCACACCCGCGCATCTTCGAGCGTCGCTTCGTGCTCGCGCCGCTCAGCGAAGTGGCGCCGCAGCTGTGCCCAGCGGACTGGGACACCACGCTGCCGCCCAGCGAAATTCACGCCCGCGGACCGCTCGCCCTCTAGATGCGCCCGTACCTATTCGCTGGCAATGCGGCGCTCAAACGAACGCACCTTCGCCGGGTAGTGCACGCGGCCAAACTCAGGCGCGCTGCGAATCACAATCTCCAGCAGCTCGTCGTGCTGCGCGGTTTCCTTCCAGGGCAGCGCGATGTACAGCGGCAGGTCGAACACTCGCATGGCAGCAAGGTTGCTGTAGACCCGCTTCTGGTAGAGGTAGCGCTCGTCCCACGGCCAGTTGCTGGGGGCGAAGCCGGTGCCAGGGTCCAACACGCAGCGGCTGCGCAGTCCGTAGCGGTCGGCGTCGCGCAGTCGGGCGTCGAAGAACTCGATGATCGCTGCCACGGGGTCGCGGTCGACCATCTCCATTGCTCGCGGGTTCGGTCCACTGAGAAACGGCACGATGATGGGCACGTCGAAGTCGGCGGCCACCTGCCACATCTCGTCGCTCTGCATCCCATCGGCGGCGTTGATCACGGTCGCGCCGGCCTGCAGTGCGCGGCGCAGTACCTCCGGGCGCCAGGTGTCCACGCTCATCGTTACGCCCAGCACGGCCAGCGCCGGCACCAGTTCGCGCAGGCGCTCCCACTCGGCTTCCCACGGCACCACGGTGGCCGCATCGGTACTGCCCTGGCCGCCAAGATCGAGCCCGTCGGCGCCGTCGGCCAGCAGCTGCTTGGCGCGGGCGAGGGCTTGCTCGACGGTGCCGACAATCGAATCGGCGTTCAGCGAGTCGGGGCTGGCGTTGACCACTCCGTACAGGAACATGTGGCTGGATGCTATGCGCCAGTTGGGTCGCTGCCATGAGTGGTGTGCGGACATTCGAAGTCGATGAGTGTGCGCTCGATCTACTGGTCGAGGCGAAGCAGGGCCGCACTGTTTCGGTGTGCATTCCGTGCCGCGACGAGGCCGCCACCATTGGTCCGCTGGTCAACATGGTGCGCCACACGCTGATGCAGCGCATGCCGTTGGTCGACGAGCTGATCGTGCTCGACGACCGCAGCACCGACGACACCGCACAGGTTGCGGCAAGTGCGGGCGCCACTGTGGTTCCAATTGAGGAACTGCACCTGTTGCATGGCGTTGGCCACGGAAAGGGCAATGTGTTGTGGGCCAGCCTGGCTGCCAGTAAGGGCGATTTCGTGGTGTGGCTGGACGGCGATGTCACCAGCTTCGAGCCGAACTGGATCGCCAAGCTGCTGGCGCCGATGGTCGATGACGACTCGGTCGCACTGGTGAAGGCAATCTTTCACCGTCCGACACAGATGGGGGGTGGCGGACGGACGACGGAGCTGGTCACGCGGCCACTGATGTCGCTCTACTACCCGCAGCTGACCGGGCTGCATCAGCCGCTGGCCGGTGAGTACGCCGGCCGTCGAGAAGTGTTGGAGCAGCTGCCGTTCGTGCAGGGCTGGGGCGTGGAGATTGCACTGCTCATCGACATCGCTGAGCGCTACGGCGCGGAGGCAATTGCGCAGGTCGACCTTGGCGTGAGGGAACATCGCCACCGCAGCCTGCACGCGCTTTCCGTGCAGGCTGCAGAGGTGATGGCGACAATGTTGGGTCGTGTGCCCGGCGGCGCGATGCTGGCTGGCCCCGACCATCAGCTACGACGAGCCGATGGTTCGGATGTGCCGCTGAACATGGCCGAACGGCCGCCACTGGCCACGCTGCAACGCTGAACCGCTAGACGGTGTTCGGCGGGATCGCTCAGTCGGCCGTTTTACCACCGCGAATGGTATCGGTGGTGGCGAATCCTATCCGCCGAGGGTGGCGAGGGCTTTGCTGACTTTGGTGATGCTGACGGCTCGTGCCGTGCCCAATTGCTGAGCGAAGGTGCTGACGCGCAGCTCTTCTAGCAGCCAGCCGACGTCGATGAACTCGGGTGTGATGTCGTCGCGCTCGGTGCGGCGCAGTAGGGCGACATAGCGAGCCTCGACGGCGGCGACATCGCGCAGTTTGGCTGCGTCGCGATACGGGTCCTCGGGAAGCTTGGAAAGTCGATGGTCGATGGCGCGGACGTAGCGCACGACATCGGCTAGGCGGCCGATGCCGGTGGCGGCGACGAACCCCGGCCGCACGAGCCGATCGAGTTGCTCGCGAGCGTCGCCAGCGGAGGTGGCGACAGCGGACGCAACCAGCTTGTCGAGGCGGCTGCGCACCTCATCAGCGGCAGCGATCACCTCGGCCGCAATGCGCAACGCGGTCGCGGTCGCATGGGGAAGCTCGTTGCGAGCGACGCGTAGCAGCAGCTCGAACTCGGCGGCGGTGAACACCGCGCCACTCTGTCGTTCGATTGCTTGCCGCTCGATGACATCGTCCGCGGCAGCCATGACACAGTCGGCCGCCAGTGCGTCGAGGGAGATCTGGCTGCGAGCCAGCGCGAGCTTGCCCGAGTTGGTGAGGTACTGCTCGACGGCCCGCTTGCCCACCGGCACTGCCAGTAGCAGCAGACGACGTACCCCGGCGCGCATCACCTTCGCCTGCAGCGCAGGCTTGGTGAACACGCGGATGCTGACGCTGTCGCCGTCGTCCAACAGCGCCGGGTAACCGCGCACGGAGACGCCTTCGCGCGTCGTGGAGACCTCCGCCGGTAGGTCTCCAAAGTCCCACGTGGTGATGCCCTTACGTTCGTCGATCGGCGACTCGCGCGCAACAGCCGCACGTACTCGCGGTGCGACCAATTTGCGCAGCGCGACGATGTCCTTGCCGATGGCGACGGGCGTGCCGTGTTCGTCATCGATGGAGAACCCAATTCGCAGGTGCGGCGGTACCAGCGACACATCGAACGCGTGAGGAGGCACCGCCACCGCGGCGACGTCATTGACCACGGTTGACAACGCGGCGGTCAAGGCGGTGCCGTCCTCCCATGCGGCCGGCGTGCCGAGTGAGGCAACGACCTTGTCGCTGACTTCGTTCATCGGCACCAGCTCACGTCGGTACTCCTTGGGCAGCACGCGCAGCAGTGCGGCGACGAGGTCGGCGCGCAGGCCGGGCACGTTCCAATCGAAGCCCGTCGGCGCTACCTGATTGAGCGCGGCAAGCGGCACGTGCACGGTGGCGCCGTCGTCGGTGGCACCTGGTTCGAAGCGGTAGGTGACGGCCAGTGCCATCGGGTCGCGCCCCGGAATCGCGTGGTGCCACACGGTGGGGAAGTCGTGCACACTGGTGGCGTTGTCCTCGCCAACGAAGTCCTCCAGCCGCATCGTGAGCACCTCGGGCTGCTTGGCTCGCGTGAGCTTCCACCAACGGTCGAAGTGGCGAGTGCTGACGACGTCGGCGCCCAGTCGCCGGTCGTAGAACGTGAACACCGCTTCCTCGTCGATGAGGTCGACGCGGCGGACCCGTTCGCCCCATCCTTTGAGGTCACGAAGGAAGCGTTGGTTTCGTTCCCAGAACTTGCGATTGCCGGCGCCCTGCTCCCAATCGCCTTCGACGAGCGCGCAGCGAATGAAGATCTCGCGGGCTGCGGCACGTTCGATGCGGTCGTAGCCGATGGTGCGGTTGGCCACGATCGGCAGTCCGAACAGCGATACGCGCTCGCTGCACACGGCCGCGCCGCGGCGCGCGTCCCACGACGGCTCGCCGTAGCTGTGGCGGGCGAGGTGCTCGCCAAGTTCTTCCGCCCACTCGGGCTGCACGGATGCAACGACGCGGCCCCACAACCGATTGGTCTCCACCAACTCGCCGGCGATGATCCATTTCGGCAGCGCGGTGGAGAGTACCGAACCGTTGCCGATGGCGAACTTCGAGCCATGCGCACCCTTGTAGTCGCGGGTGGTGCCGTCGCGCATTCCCAGGTGACTGAGCAGCCCCGACAGCAGTGCCTGGTGCACGCGGTCGGGGTGGCCGGCCTCGCTGCCCTGACGGATGCCGATCTGCCCGGCTACCTGGCGGAGTTGGCTGAACAGGTCTTGCCACTCGCGAACCCGCAGGTAGTTGAGGTACTCGGTGCGGCACAGCTTGCGGAACTGGCTGCTGCTGAGCGCCTGTTGCTGTTCGCGCAGGTAGTCCCACAGCTTGACCAGCGAGAGAAAGTCGCTGCCCGCAACCTGGAAGCGGCGGTGCAGTTCGTCGGCAGCGGCGCGGTGTTCGGTGGGCCGTTCCCGCGGGTCTTGGATGCTGAGCACGGCGGTGATGATCATCACCTCGCGCACGCAGCCGTGCCGCTCGGCTTCCAACACCATCCGGCCCAGGCGGGGGTCGATGGGCAGCCGCGCCAGTCGCTTTCCGAGCGGCGTCAACCGTCGGTCATCGATGCGCTTGTCGTTGGCGTGCCTCGTGTCGGGCAGCGCGTCGATGGCACCCAACTCCTCGAGCAGCCCGTAGCCATCGCGCACCGAACGCGAGTCGGGCGGGTCGAGGAAGGGGAAGGCGCTGACATTGCCAAGACCAAGCGCTGTCATCTGCAGAATGACCGACGCAAGGTTGGTGCGCAGGATCTCTGGTTCGGTGAACTCGGGTCGGTCGCCGAAGCCGGCCTCGTCGTAGAGGCGAATGCAGACACCCGGCGCGACGCGACCGCAGCGGCCGGAGCGTTGGTTGGCCGACGCCTGCGATACCTCTTCGATGGGTAGCCGCTGCACCTTCAACCGGTGGCTGTAGCGCGACATGCGCGCCGCGCCCGCGTCGACGACGTACCGCACGCCGGGGACGGTGAGCGATGTCTCGGCAACGTTGGTGGACAGGATGACGCGGCGCCCACGGTGAGGCTGCCAGATGCGATGTTGCTCGACCGCCGACAGGCGCGCGTAGAGCGGCAGCACGTCGGCCGGGCCGCGCGAAGTACTGGCCGACTCGGTGAAATGGCGGCGCAGGGCATCGGCCGTGTCGTGGATCTCGCGCTCGCCGGAGAGGAAGACCAGCACGTCGCCGTCGCCCTCCTGTGCAAGTTCGTCGACCGCGTCGACGATGGCCTGCACCTGGTCGCGGTCGTCGTCGGGGTCTTCGTCGCGTGCTCCAAACGGTCGGTAGCGAATCTCGACGGGGAAGGTTCGGCCGCTGACTTCGATGATCGGTGCCGGCGAGCCGTCCAACTGTGCAAAGTGCTCGCTGAAGCGCTGCGTATCGATGGTGGCCGAGGTGACAATCAGCTTGAGGTCGGGCCGTTTCGGCAGCAGTTGGGCTAGGTAGCCGAGCAGGAAGTCGATGTTCAGGCTGCGCTCGTGGGCCTCGTCGATGATGAGTGTGTCGTAGCGACGCAGCATGCGGTCGCGCTGGATTTCGGCCAGCAAGATGCCGTCGGTCATCACCTTCACCAACGTCTGCTCGCCGACAGTGTCGGTGAAGCGAACCGTGTACCCGACGGTGGTGCCCAGGTTGGTGCCCAACTCTTCGGCCACTCGCTCGGCGATGGTGCGCGCCGCCATTCTGCGCGGCTGTGTGTGCCCAATGAGGCCGTTCACACCGCGACCTAGATCAAGGCACAGTTTGGGCAACTGCGTGCTCTTTCCGGAGCCGGTTTCGCCGGCAACGATGACCACCTGATGGTCGCGAATAGCTGACATCAGGTCGTCGCGACGGGCAGCCAACGGCAGCGTGCCGGGGCAGGCAAGCGCGCCGCGGGCGCGTAGCAACTCGACGGTGGCGGCGCGGCGCTCGGCGGCGGGTTGCGCAGGGGAAGGAGTGGACGACGTGGCCATGACGGATTCGAGCGTTCAGCATGGCACCGGCCGCCCAGGTTCTGCACGGTGATTGGTCACTACGCGCCCCACGTGCGACCATTGCAGGGTGATGGCTGTGCGGAACGTGCTGGTAGCGGCGGTGTCGGTGGCCGCCGTTGTCGTGACAGTCGTGGCCCTGGCCGCGTGTACTGCGGACCGCGACGACTCCCGCCCGATGTCGGCTGGTGAGCAGGCCGTGCTCGACGCCGGCTGCACCTCGTGCCACGGACCCAACGGCGAAGGTGGGGCCGGGCCGGCGTGGAAGGGACTCTACGGCTCCAAGGTGGAACTGGCCGACGGCAGCACTGTGACCGCCGACGAGGCGTACCTGACCGAGTCGATTCGGGACCCATCGGCCAAGCAGGTCGCGGGCTACGGCCTGATGCCGGCCAACTCGTTGGACGACGCCGAGATCCAAGCCGTGGTCGAGTTCATCAAGTCGCTGCAGGCCGCACCGTGATGTCAGACCTCGAGCGTGAATACTCACCCAGCTCATGCGTGGGCGGCGATTCCAGTCCGTTCATGGCTGAGTACGAGGCGGAGAGCGATGCCACTCGTGCGCTGCTTGGCGATCGGATGACGGTGCTGTCGGACGGCACGATCTTGGTGGTCGAGGATCCATCGGCGCCGCTACTCGTCTTTATCCATGGCGGGTACTGGCAGGCGCTGAGTGTGGCTGCATCGCTCTCGCTGGCGCCAGCGGCGCTGGCTCGCGGATGGTCGTACGCGGCGGTTGAGTACACCATCGCTCCGGCGGGCACGCTGCCGCAGATGGTGAGCGAGTGCGAGGCTGCGTTGAGTGCGTTGTCGGCGGCCCTCTCGCCGTCCAGCGTCGTGCTCGTGGGGCACTCGGCAGGGGCACATCTCGCAGCGATGGTCTCGCTGGTCTCGGCGTCTGCGCTTCGCATCGACCGCACGGTGCTGCTCAGCGGAGTGTTTGATCTACGGCCGCTGCTGCAGACTACGGTCAACGATCCGCTCGGGCTGGACGAGGCTGCGGCGGTGGCGTTGAGCCCGCAGTTGCTGCCAGTCGTCGCCGGCCATTCGGTGGTGGTGGCGTGGGGTGACAACGAGACCGGCGCGTTCAAGCAACAAAGCCGGGCATATTCAGCCCACCTTGCGAACACTGGCATGGAGGTGTCTGCATTTGAGTGCACGGGCCGCCACCATTTTGACATTATGGACGATGTCGTTGACCCGCGAACCGAGCTGGGTCGACATTCGATTGGGGGAATGTGATGAGCGCAGCAACGTACTCGGCAGACATCGTGGTGGTCGGTGCCGGATCCGCCGGATGTGCGGTGGCAGGTCGCCTGGCGGAGCAGGGTCGAGATGTGCTGTTACTGGAGGCCGGTCCTGATTACGGCCCCAGTGATTCCGGTCGTTGGCCGGCGGAGCTGTTGAGCGCACGCATGTTGGCCACCAGTCACGACTGGGGCTACGCCGCTGGCCGGTGGCTCTTCGAGCGCGCTCGCGTGATGGGTGGTTGCAGTAGCCACAATGGCGCGATCGCGGCCGTTGGTCATCGGTCCGACTATGACAGTTGGGGACTGCCGGGCTGGACCGGTGCCGACGTTGCGCCGCTGTTCCGAACCGTTGTCGAGCGGATGCGTGTGCGCACGTACGAACGCCATGAAGCCGGTCCGTTCCACGCCCGCTGCCTCGATGCGGCCGAGCAGCTCGGGTGGCCGATGGCGAGCGACCTCTGCGATCTCGACGCTGGTCCCGCCTTCGGCTTGGAGACGGTCAATGTCGTCGGTGAGACACGATGGAACGCAGCGTTCTCCTATGTCGATCCCGTCCGTGGTGGCACCCTTCGAATCCTCGATCACGTCCTGGTAGATCGCCTGCTCTCGTGGGCCGGCTCGGTGCGTATCGCTGCTGCTCGCGATGGCGACGAGGTCCTCATCGAGGCGGGCACCGTGGTGCTCGCAAGTGGTGTCTATGGCACGCCCCAGCTGTTGGAGCGCTCGGGGATCGGTGCTCCCGGCGCGCTCGTCGCTGCCGGGGTGGCGGTGCGAGTTGCACTGCCCGGCGTTGGTGGCAACCTTCATGACCATCCAATGGTGCATGCTGACCGCCGCGTAGGAGCCGACCTGCAGCAGTGGCTCGATGAGGCGGCAGCAACGGGATTTCTGCCGGAAGAGCAGACACTTGGCAAGTTCGTCTCGTCGGTCTCGTCCGACGGGATGTACGACACGCACATCTACCCCGTATGTGCCAGCGATCAGACGAGCATGTTGCGCGGACGGGTGCTCGTGGAGGTCGCCTGCATGACACCGCGCAGTCGTGGTGAGATCCACATCAGCTCCGCCGACCCAACGGCACACCCGCACATTGATCACGGGTACCTCAACGACCCGGATGGCCACGACCTGGCGGTACTCCGTGACGGTCTCGTTCACGCAGAGCGCCTTCTCAATCATTCACTGTTGGCCACCGTGCTGGGTGAGCGGGTGACGGACATGAGCACCGACCACGCCATTCGCGACACGGTGGCGCACTACTACCACCCGGTCGGGACGTGCGCGATGGGAACGGGTCCGATGGCGGTCTGCGATGCCAACGGCCGAGTACACGGTGTCGAGGGTGTGGTCATTGCCGATGTCAGCCTGATGCCGCAGATTCCACGAGCCAACACCAACCTGCCGGCGGTGATGATCGGCGAACGCATCGCCCAAACGCTCTAGCCGCCGCCTGCCTGCTCCAGCTGGCCGCCTCCGGCAGAGCGTACGTATTGATGGGTGCAGCAGCGACATGTCCGTCGCGGGCAGTCACATCAGACAGTTCTTGTAGGGCAGCGCGGCACTCAGGAGTCACGCCCGGCGACGCCACCTGCGGCTCGCTAGAGGGCGGCGGTGATGTTGGTCAGCAGTTCTTCGAAGGTGTGGTTCGGGGGGAACTGGGGGAACTGGGCGGTGATGGTGTCGGGGGCATGAAACCAGAAGCCGGCGTGCGCGGCGTCCAGCATGGCGGCATCGTTGTATGAGTCGCCGGCGGCCACGACTCGGTAGTTCAGGCCGCGCAGTGCGTTGACCGCGTGGCGCTTCTGGTCGGGCATTCGCAGTGCGTAGTCGACAATGCGATCGTCGCTGACAATCAGCTGATGGCACAGGATTGCTGGCATCCCAAGGTGTCGCATCAATGGGGCGGCGAACTGCTCGAACGTGTCACTGAGGATGATCACCTGCGTGCGGTCACGGAGCTCGTCGAGAAACGCGCGGGCGCCCTCCATTGGTTCCAAGCCGGCGATCACGTCGGTGATGGTGCTCATCAGCAGGCCGTGTTCGGCCAGCAACGCGAGGCGGCCCTTCATCAGCACGTCGTAGTCCGGCTCGTCGCGAGTGGTTCGCCGGAGGGCCTCGATGCCGGTGCGTTCGGCGACCGCGATCCAGATTTCAGGAACCAACACGCCCTCCAGATCAAGGGTGACAATGGTCTGCAGTCTGGTCGAGGTTCGTTCGGTGATTTCGTTCACGGTGGCCTATTCTTCACGACGGCCGGCCGTCGTGAGAAACGACAGCGCGAACGAGGGGACTTCACGATGACGATCAGCACCATGTCGAGCACGATGATGGACGACTACCAGCTCACCCTGCTGCCTATCTTCAAGTACGGCAGGCAGGTGCACGCGAACAGCAAGATCATCACATTCACCGGCCAAGATGGCGATGCAGCGTACGTTGAGAGCACCTTTGGTCAGGTCGCCGACCGCGCCGATCGGCTTGCCTCGGCGCTCGCCCGTCTCGGTGTGCAGCCGGGCGACCGGGTGGGCACGTTCATGTGGAACAACCAGACGCACATGGAGTCGTACCTGGCGATTCCGTGCATGGGCGCGGTGCTCCATACGCTCAACATTCGCCTGTTCCCCGAGCAGTTGGCCTACGTCATCAACCACGCCGAGGACCGTGTCATCATCGTTGATGCCTCGATCGCTGCGTTGCTGGCGCGAGTGCGCGACCAGCTGACCACGGTGCAACACATCATCGTCAAAGGCCCGGGCGATGCGTCGTCGCTGGGCGCAGGCTTGCTGGATTACGACGAGCTGTTGGCCGCCGAGTCGGGTGGCTACGACTACCCGGAGGTCAGCGAGAACACGGGCGCGGCCATGTGCTACACGAGCGGTACCACTGGCAACCCAAAGGGCGTCATGTACAGCCACCGCAGCACGTACATGCACTCGCTGATGGTTACCTCCACCGCCAACATTGCGCTCAGCGAGCGCGACCGCATGCTGGTGATCGTGCCCATGTTCCACGCCAACGCATGGGGCACGCCGTACGCGGCGTGGATGATCGGTGCCGACCTCGTCTTCCCGCAGCAGTTCCTGCAGGCAGCCCCCATTGCGCGCATCATCAGCGAGATGAAACCCACGCTCACCGGCGCCGTGCCGACCGTGCTCAACGACTTGCTCAACAACGCGCCCGATACCGACATGTCCAGCCTCCGACTGGTGATGTGCGGCGGCTCGGCCGTGCCGCGTGGTCTGATCGACGGATACCGCGCCACGTTTGGAGTACCGGTTGTGCAGGGCTGGGGCATGACCGAGACCAGCCCCGTGTGCGCCATCGGCCACCCGCCCAAGGAGATGGGCGACGGCAGCGAAACCGATTGGCGGGTCAAGACCGGCCGCATCATTCCCGGTGTTGAACTGCGCATCACCGACGACAATGGCGACGTGCAGCCGTGGGACGGCGAGGCACTCGGTGAGATCGAAGTGCGCGGCTCGTGGATCACGGCCAGCTACTACCACGTCGACGATCCGGAGAAGTTCCACGACGGGTGGCTGCGCACGGGTGATGTTGCCAGTGTGCTGCCCAACGGTTACGTGATGATCAGCGACCGCGCCAAAGACGTCATCAAGTCCGGCGGCGAGTGGGTCTCGTCGGTCGACCTGGAGAACACGCTGATGGGCCACCCGGCAATCCTCGAAGCTGCCGTCATCGGCGTACCCGACGACCGTTGGGATGAGCGCCCGATGGCGTGCGTCGTGCTGAAGCCCGGCACGGCTGCGACCGCCGAAGAATTGCGTGCGTGGCTCACCGAGCGCACCGCCAAGTTCTGTGTGCCCGAGCGTTGGACATTCATCACCGAAGTGCCCAAGACCAGTGTCGGCAAGTTCGACAAGAAGGTCCTGCGCGCCGCCAATACCGCCGGCGAACTCTCCGTCGAGACACTCGCCTAGCGCGTGGGTGCGGTGCCAGCGACTGTGGTTCGGTGGAGTTCGCGCCGTGTGCCGCGGTAGTCGTTCAGTGCGTTGTGTTGCGTGCTGCGGTTGTCCCAGATTGCCAGAGTGTTCGGTGTCCAGCGGAAGCGGCAGGTGAACGCGTCGCGAGTGCTGTGCACGTAGAGCTGCTGCAGTAGCGGCGCGCTGTCGACCGCCGACCAACCGTCGAATCGCACGGAGTAGGTCGAGTTCACGAAAAGCGCCTTGGCGCCGCTCTCCGGGTGGGTCGGCACTGCGGGGTGCGACTGTTCTGTCAGTGCGTCGTCGGTGGTGTTGATCTGCATGGAACGACCCTGCGCGCTGCGCGCCAACACGCCGTCCGCGCTGTACGCCCAGCCGGCGCTATGTACCACGTCCAACCCGTCGAGCGTGTTGCGCAGGCCTTCGCTGAGCGTCTCGTAGGCCAGCTGCTGATTGCTCCACATGGTGTCGCCGCCAACGGCGGGAACATCGACTGACCACAACAGGGTGAACGCAGGCGGCGCTGGTTGGAAGCTCCAATCACTGTGCCACGCACCACCGAAGTTGAAGCCACCCTCGTCCGCCTCACGGACCACCCGCACTACCCCGGGGTGATCCGGCATCGGCTCGAGGAACGGCGTGTAGCCATGCCCGCCGAGCTGCTCGGTGAGCCGTACCAAGTGCTCGGTGGCGTACGGCTGGCGGCGTAGGAAGATGACCTTGTGGGCGACGGCCGCTGCGCGCAACGCCCGGAGTTCACCATCGCTCAACTGACGGGTGAGATCCAGCCCGGAGACTTCGGCGCCCAGTGCGCCAGCGATGCGATCAATGGTGAGTGCGCTCATGTACCCGAGTTTGTCACGGGCACCAATGCTGGCTGATACACGCTCAGCCCAGCAGTGCCGACGCGAGCGCGTCGGCTTGGCTGACGCGCAGCGCAGCGTTGACTCGCTGACGCTCCAGAGTCTGCTCCAGGCCCTTCTTCGCCTGCGCGATGGGATGCTCGCTGAAGAAGCTCTGCACATCGGCCACCATTTCGGGCGAGGTCAGCAACTTCACGGGGTCGATCATGCGCGAAATGGTGTTGCCGGGGAACTTCTCGTTGGCAACATCCCATTGCTGACGTAGCGCCTGCCACGTGGCGGCACCGTGGTGGCGGTTCGCGATGCAACGGTTCAACAGGAACGGTGCGCTCTGCGTGCGAACCTCCCCGGAGAACGCCAGCGCGACGGAGCGCTCGATCTGCGCCGCCTCTGGAAATTCGGCCAGCGCGTAGAGGTAGCGCAGCTGCTCCTGCGGGGTTGTCGGGTTGCGGAACTTCGCGAGGAACGCGTCGTAGTCGGCGTTGGTGCCATTGGCGGCGACCGCATTGGTGGCGGCCGATACCAGCTCTGGGTCGGTGCTTTCGCCACTGTCGTACGCCTTCAAGATTGCACGGCATTGGGCGACGGCATCGGCATCGTTACCGAGCACCGCCAACATGCCCACCAGCAGCCCGCGCAGCTTGGCGATCAGGTCGCCCTCATCCGCAACCGGCACCCAGCCCACATCGTCGACTACGGGTGCGACCATCGTCGCCACACGCTGCTGGAACGCGGCGTACGCAGGGCCCTCCAGCAGGCGACCTACGCTGCGGAGACCAATCGCGATCGCCTGCCACACGGCCAACTCACGACAGCCCGCGAAGCTCTCCACGAACTCGACGAAGTCAATCGCGTCCAGGCGACCGGCGACGACTTCGTTCCATGCGTCGTCGATCAAGTTGTAGCGTTCGACGGTGGTCAGCTCCTCGAGTTGGCCGACGATTCGGCCGCGCAATGAGGCGTCGTACGCCACGCGCATGTAGCCGTGGCCGCCGGAGTTGACCACCACATCGCTGTCGGCCCCCGGCAGCGCGACGCGAAGATCAACGCCTTCGACCAGCACCTTGGACTCGACGCCATCGATACGAAGGTGCACAGGTACCACGAACAGCGTTGCGTCGTCGGTCTCGCCGTACGCGAAGCGTTGCTGGCTGAGCACCACCTCCGTGCCGTCCAAGCGGGCCGAGATGAGCGGGTAGCCCGCCTGCCAGATCCAGCTGTCCATCAGTGCGCGCACCGGGGTGCCCGGGTTCGCTTCCTCGATGGCATCCCACAGGTCGCCCGTCTCAGTGTTGGCGTATTCGTGCTTCGACAGGTAGTGGCTGACGCCCTGCTGGAAACGCTCGGGCGATAGGTACTGCTCGAGCATGCGCAGCAGCGAGCCACCCTTTTGGTAAGTGAGCACGTCGAACATGCCGTCGCAGTCGGCGGGCGCTTCGACGAAGAACTCGACCGTGCGCGTGCTGGCCAGCGAGTCGACTTCGAACGCTGCGCTGCGCGCCAGGCTGAACGTCGTCCACCGCAACCAATCGGGGCGGTAGGCGTCGCAGCAGGCGATCTCCATGAAGGTGGCGAAGGCTTCGTTCAGCCAAATGCCGTTCCACCATTTCATCGTCACCAGGTCGCCGAACCACATGTGTGCCATCTCGTGCGCCACCACGTCGGCCAGGTTCTGTAGCTCGGACTGGGTAGCGGTGGCGGGGTTGGCCAGCAGCAGGCTTTCGCGGTAGGTGATGGCGCCCAGGTTCTCCATCGCGCCGGCGGCGAAGTCGGGCAGCGCCAACATGTCGCACTTGTCGGTGGGGTAGGGGCTGCCGTAGTAGTTCTGATACCAGCTCAGCGAGTGAGCGCCGATGTCGAGGCCAAATGCCGTGAGGTGGCCCTTGCCGGGCACGTGGATGATGCGCAGCGGGATGAAGTCGTCGACGGCACCGGCGCGAGGCACCAGAACTGGCTCGGTGGCCTCGAGGAGACCGACTACGAACGCGACCAGGTAGGTGCTCATCGGCATCGTTTCGCCGAAGCGGACAGCGACCTTGCCGGTGTCGTTGCCGGTGCCATCCTCGAACGTGGTGCGCTCGATCTCGGGTCCGTTGGAGATGGCCATCAGGTGCGGCTCGACGATGAGCGTGACGTCGAAGACGGCCTTGAAGTCGGGCTCGTCGAAGCAGGGGAACACTCGACGGCAGTCGGTGGTTTGCATCTGCGAGGTGGCGATGACCTGCTCGTTGCCATCGGCGTCGATGTAGGTGCTGCGGTACCAACCGTGCAGCTTGTCGTTGAGCGCGCCAGTGAACCTGATCTCGATGGTGGTGGTGCCCGGCTCTGGTGCGCTGTTGATGACAAGCCGCTCGGTGTCGGGGTGCAGTTCGAACGTCGCTTCCTCGCCACCGACCTTGACGTCGGTGATGTCGAGTTCGATGGCGTTGAGCACAATCGTGGCGATCTCCTCGTTGACATTGGCGTCGATGATGACGTGGCCCACGAACGTGGCCGCAGTCAGATCAGGTTGCAACGCAAGCGTGTAGCGGTGCGGAACCACGCTGCGCGGCAGTCGGTACGGGTTGTCGGCAACGGTGGCGTCGGGGGCGATGGCGTCGGTCACGGCGCCAGGCTACCTGCGCCTCGTTCACCGCCCAGCCCAGTTCGTAATGGTGCGAGTGGCACGCGCCCAGTGCGAGTGCCTCGCCGTCGGCCCGAGTACTGGCCGCCCGTTCGAGTGGGTACTCGCACCCCGGGGTGCGAGTACCCACTCGAAGTTCTCCTGTCACTCGCACTGGCTGCGTGGCACTCGCACCCTGGTCGGCGAGGGGGTCGGGGCACGTGCGGCGCGCAACGGGTAGCGTTATCGCCCGTGCCAGCGTCCCCTTTGTACGACGTCGTCGGAGTAGGCAATGCCCTCGTCGATGTAATCAGCCACGCCGACGACGGTTTCATCGCCGACTACGAGTTGGTGAAGGGATCGATGACCCTGGTCGACACCAATCGAGCGCTGTTCCTTTATCGCGCCCTCGGGTCGGCGGTAGAGATGTCCGGCGGCTCGGCGGCGAACACCATGACTGGCGTGGCGTCATTCGGCGGCACCGCCGCATACATCGGCAAGGTCAGCGGCGACGACCTCGGCAACGTGTTCGGTCACGACCTGCGCGCCGTTGGCGTCCAGTTCCGGCCGGGCCAGCCTGATGCGGACACGCCTACCGGCCGCTGCATCATTGTCGTCACGCCCGATGCCGAACGCACGATGAACACCTACCTCGGTGTGTCCTCGCTGCTGTGTGTCACCGACATTGATGAGGAGACGGTCGCCGCCGGCAAGGTGCTGTATATGGAGGGCTATCTGTACGACCGGCCGGAGGCGAAGGAAGCGTTCCGGCGGGCCGCAGCCGTCTCCCATGCAAACGGCCGCCAGGTGTCGCTCACGCTCAGCGACTCGTTCTGCGTCGACCGACATCGCGACGACTTTCGTTCGCTGGTCGCCGATGAAGTCGACATCCTGTTCGGCAACGAGGATGAGCTGTTGTCGCTCTACGAACTGGAGTCGTTCGACGACGCGGTCGCCGCTGTGCAGCGCGACTGCCACCTCGCAGTCATCACCGTTGGCGCGCGCGGTTGCTACGTCATCACCCGCGACAGCGTGATCACCGTGGCGGCCGAACCAGTTGCGCAAGTACTCGACACCACGGGTGCCGGCGACCTCTTCGCGGCCGGCTTCCTCTACGGCTACACCCGCGACCTTCCCCTTGAGGACTGCGCAAAGCTTGGCTCGATTGCCGCTGCCGAAGTGATTTCCCACGTGGGCCCTCGCCCCCTCCTCGAACTGAAGACGCTGCTCCCATGAACGCTGAACTGTTGACTGACGCCGAACTTCGCATCACCGCCGAGGCCTGGCTGGCAGCGGAACCGGATGTGGACATGCGCGAGGAACTGGGTGCGCTGTTGCACGGCTCTATGGAGGAACTCCGCGAGCGGTTCACCGGGCGCCTGCAGTTCGGCACGGCCGGTCTGCGCGCTGCCGTCGGTGTTGGTCCGCAGCGGATGAATCGGCTGGTGGTGCAACAGGCCGCTGCCGGCCTTGTCGACTACCTGCTCGCCAATGTGCCCGACGTTGCCGAGCGCGGTGTGATCATCGGCTTCGACATGCGTCGCAAGAGCGATGCGTTCGCGCTCGACACGGCGCGGGTCTGCGCGGCCCGTGGCGTGAAAGCGCTGCTGTTCGACCACATCGTGCCGACGCCGGTGCTGGCGTGGAACATCACCGAGGTCGGTGCTGCCGCGGGTGTGATGGTCACTGCCTCGCACAATCCGCCGGCCGACAACGGCTACAAGGTCTACCTTGGCACTGGCGCCCAGATCGTGCCTCCGGCCGATTCGGATATCTCGGCGTGCATCGACCAGGTCGACGCGACGGCCGTCGAGCTCTCTGCGGCAGACGACCCGCTCATCGAATACCTCGGGGCCGCTCAGATCGAGGCCTATCTCGCCTCGGTTCCGGCGGCTCGCCTGTTGCCGGATCTGCCTGGTGTGGCGTCGGCATACACCGCAATGCACGGCGTGGGCGGTGCGCCCCTACTCGCCGCCTTCGCACGCGCCGGTCTGCCCGCCCCGTCGGTTGTTGCCGTGCAGCAACAGCCTGACGGCACGTTCCCCACGGTGTCGTTCCCCAACCCAGAAGAGCCGGGCGCGATGGATCTGCTGATGGCGCAGGCGGCCGAATCCGGTGCGCTCATCGCGCTGGCCAACGACCCTGACGCCGACCGGATGGCAGCCGCGATCCCGACTCCGGAGGGTGGCTGGCGGCGCCTCGGTGGCGACGAGATCGGTTGGCTCCTCGCCGACCACATCCTCGGCCATACGTCCGGTGAGGGGCGTCTGGTGATCACGACGCTGGTGTCGTCATCGCTGCTGGCCCGCATGGCGACGGCTCACGGTGTCACCTGCCTGGAGACGTTCACCGGGTTCAAGTGGATCGGCCACACCGTGCTGCAGCATCCCGAGCTGCACTTCGTGTTCGGCTACGAGCAGGCGTTGGGCTACCTCGTGTGCGGCCAACCGCTCGACAAGGACGGCATCACGGCAGCGGTGCTGCTGGCCGAGGTTGCAGCACTCGCCGCGTCCGAGGGCGTCACCCTGCAAGACCGGCTTGATGCCATCACCGCCACCTATGGACGTCACGTGATGGCGGAGAAGTCGCTGCGCATGGCGCCGGCTGACGGGGCGGCCGCTGTCGCTCGAATGCGTGCCCAGCCGCCGACGCAGATCGGTGGCCAGCCGGTGACTGCGGTCGCGTGGTTTGAGGAAGCCGGTCTGCTGCGTCTTTCGATGGGCGACAATCTGCGAGTGCAAGTGCGCCCCAGTGGCACCGAGCCCAAGGTGAAGCTCTACGGCGAAGGCATCGACTGCGAACCCGCCCAGTACCTAGAAGCCCTGGCCACCCTGCTCGTGTAGCGAGCCACTTGTACCGAAGTTACGAGGTTCATCCATTTTCGGATAACTCTCGCGGAGGCCGAACGGTTCCGCCGTCCGCTACTTGCAGGCGGGCTATACCCGGCGGTCGGCGGGCGGACATCCGGAAAGATCAGGCGGGGGAGCCGAATTGGCGGTCGCCGGCGTCGCCGAGACCGGGGACGATGAAGGCAGTCTCGTTGAGCCGCTCATCGAGCGAGGCGGTGTAGATGGCCAGGTCGAGACCGCTCCGGCGTAGCAGCTCGATGCCTTCCGGCGCAGCGAGCACGCAGACGACGATGATCGTGCCGGTGGCGCCGCGCTCGACGAGCAGATTGCAGGTGTGGGCCAACGAGCCGCCGGTGGCCAGCATCGGGTCGAGCACGATGATCTGACGACCGGCGAGCGACTCGGGCAATTTGTTGACGTATGGCTTGGGCTGGTGGGTCTCCTCGTCGCGGGCGACGCCGATGAAGCCGACATCGGCATTCGGCATCAACTCTTGTGCCGCATGCAGGAAACCGAGGCCGGCACGCAGCACCGGAACCACTACCGGTTGATTCGTCAGCTGGCGGCCAAGGGTCTCGGTGAGCGGCGTCTGGACCCGCACGGCGTGGGTGGGGAGCCCGCGGGTTGCCTCGGCCAGCAACAGAGTGCCGATGCGCTCGAGCTCCTGGCGGAACAGTGCGTTGGGCGTGTCCTTGTCGCGCACTCGCGTGAGCGAATCTGCAATCAGCGGGTGGTCAACGACGTGAAGAGCGACAGCCATGCCACGAGTGTGCCAGACCCGTCCGGCCGCGGCCACCTCAGCGTTTGTGCACTTCCACCCGCCTGCCGAGCAAAACTGCACAAACGCTGGTCCGATCTGGTCACGTTTGTGCACCCTGGTTGCGGGCGATGGCGTAGCGGGGCTTGATGACTTCGTTGATCAGGTGCAATCGCTCGGGGAAGGGGGCGAACGCGCTCTTCATGCCGTTGATCGTCAGCCACTCGAAATCATCGATGCCCCAGCCGAACGCGTCACGAAGTTGCTCCATCTCATACGTCATCGAGGTGGCGCTCATCAAGCGGTTGTCGGTGTTGAGCGTGACCCGAAAGCGCAGCCGGCGCAGCATGCCGATGGGATGCTCGGCGACGCTGGCGCAGATGCCGGTACCGACGTTGCTGGTGGGGCACAACTCGAGCGGAATGCGACGGTCGCGCACGAACGTGGCCAGGCGGCCCAGCTGCTCGGAACCCTCGGGACCGGAGATGTCGTCGACGATGCGCACGCCGTGACCCAAACGCTCGGCGCCGCAGAACTGGACGGCTTCCCAAATGGAGGGCAAGCCGAACGCCTCGCCGGCGTGGATGGTGGTATGAAAGTTCTCGCGGCGCACGTAATCGAACGCTGCCAGGTGACGGGTGGGTGGATGGCCGGCCTCGGCGCCGGCGATGTCGAAACCCACACAGCCCGCATCGCGCCACCGCACCGCCACCTCGGCGATCTCGGTGCTGCGCGCGGCGGTGCGCATGGCCGAACAGATCAGGTAAATGGTCAGATCGGTGCCGGCCGAGCCGCGGCTGAAACCATCGAGAATCGCGGCCACCACCTCGTCGAGCGTGAGGCCCTGCTCGGTGCACAGCTCGGGCGCCATACGAACTTCCGCGTAGATCACACCATCGGCGGCAAGATCCACCGCGCACTCGTATGACACGCGCTCGATGGCGTCGCGGTGCTGCATCACGCCGACCGTGTGCGCAAACGTCTCCAGGTAGAGCACCAGGTCGTTGCGCTTGGCACCACGGTTGAACCACGACGCAAGCTCGGCCGTGTCGTGCGATGGCAGGCCCTTGTAGCCGTATTCGTCGGCCAGCTCAATCACAGTGGCCGGGCGCAACCCGCCATCGAGGTGGTCGTGCAGCAGCACCTTCGGAAGCATCGTGATATTCAATTCGGTCACCATCGCATCAGCGTAGGCGGCTGCCCGCGGTGCCCCTACCCTGTGCGCCATGGATCAGCCAGTCCCCGCGCTCACTATTTTGGGCAGCACCGTTCGCCATGCGGTCGACCACGTGGAAGTGTTCCCTGCGCCCGCTCACGTCACGCTGGTGAAGTTCACCAACGATGAGTTGGCCTCGATGTGCCCGGTCACCCAGCAGCCCGACCTCAGCACGGTTGTCATCGAGTACGTACCCAACGAGTGGTGCATCGAGAGCAAGAGCCTGAAGCTGTACCTGTGGGGCTACCGCAACCGCGCGGTGTTCGCCGAGGCGATGGCGGCCGAGATCGCTGGCGAAGTGATGTTGTCCGCGAAGCCCATTCACGTGCGGGTCACGTTGACTCAGCGCCCTCGCGGCGGCATCGAAGTCCAGGCCATCGCCGAGCTTGAAGCCTGAAAGCGCGCTAGGGCCGCGACTGCAGCGCGCCGGCCTCGCGCAGGGCAGCGACTTCTTCAGTCGTGTAGCCGGCTTCCAGCAACACTTCGTCGCCGTGTTCGCCGATCAACGGCGCATGCCGCCGAACCGACGTAGGCGTGGCGTCGAAACGCACGCCCGACGGGATCACACGGTACGGCCCAACCAGCGGGTGCTCCGCCAGCGGCAGCGACGCCACCAGGTCGTCGAGGCTGGCGACGCGCACCGCTGGGATGTCGTGCGTCTCGCAGAACTCCAACCACTCGTCGGTGGTGCGGGTGGCCAGCACGTCGGCAACGAACCCATAGAGCTCGTTGGCCGATTGCGCTCGTGACAGTCGGTTCTCCAGCCGCGGGTCGCTGGCCAGCTCAGGCTTGCCGCCGGCCACAAACAGATCGACGAAGTTGGCCTCGCTGTACGGCAGCACGTGCATCCAGCCATTGGTGGTGCGCTGTGGCGCCCGGTTCGGCATCAGCGCCCGCACATAGCCGGCGGGTCCCATCGGTGGCTGCGGGATCGCGGCGCTGCCGTGCTCGGCCAGCATGAACGCGGTCATCGCCTCCACCATCGGCACTTCCAACCGCTGGCCTTCGCCCGTGCGATCGCGGTGATGCAGCGCGGCCAGCACCGCGTAGACGATGGTGAGGCCACTGACCTTGTCGGCCGCGATCGTGGGCGCAATCGCCGGCACGCCGTCGCGCAGCAGATACGTGTCGGCCAGGCCGGCGGCCGACTGGATGACGTCGTCGTATGCGGGGCGGTTGCCGTCGGGGCCGTCCGTTGGCCAGCCCTGCGCCTGGCAGAAGATCACCGATGGGTTGCGTGCCCGAACGTCCTCGTACGTCAGCCCCAGCCGCCCAAGTGGGCCGGGTCGTAGGTTGGTGACCACGATGTCTGCGCGTTCGGCCAGTCGCAGGCACGCCTCGCGTCCGTCGGGGTGCTTGAGATTCAACGAGATGTTGCGCTTGTTGCGCAGCAGGTTCAGCGACACCCCCGACAATTGAGGGTGCGGGCCCGGGCCCATGAACCGGTTGGTGTCGCCGTGGATGTCTTCCACGCTGATCACCTCGGCACCCAGGTCGCCGAGGATCTGGGTGGCCATTGGACCCATGACCACCGACGTCAGATCCAGTACGCGCACGTCGGCGAGCGGGCCTACTGGAGCAGTCATATGCGTCATGGGCCGTTTCGCTCGAAGGACTAGTGCGTCTCGCCGGGGCGATACGGCACGCCGGCCATTGCGGGCGGCCGCAAACGCTGGCTGGCGGTGGCGAGTACGACGAGCGTGATCACGTACGGCAGCGCCTGGGTCAGCGACTCGGGCACGTCCTTCACCGTCAGGTAGGCGGTGAAGAACAGCGCACCGGCCACCAAAGCAGTGATGGTGCCGACCACCTTCTTGCGGTACCACGACAGGATCAGCATGGCGCCGGCGACGAAGGTGATGAACAAGAACAGCGCAGGAATGCTGTCGTTGGCTACCAGCTTGATACCCAGCGAGTAGCCGAACAGGCTGGCCCCGGCGAGCACACCTGCGGGGCGCCAGTTGCCGAAGATCAGCGTGGCCATACCAATGAAGCCATTGCCCTGGGTCTGACCCTGACGGTAGTACGACGAGGCAACAACGGCCATCGTGGCGCCACCGAAACCTGCGCAACCGCCACTGATGATGAGGCCGGCATAGCGCAGCGGAATCACCTTCACGCCGAGGCTTTCAGCCGCGCTGGGGGCTTCACCCGAGGAACGCAACCGCAGACCGAAACGTGTGCGCCACATCAACCAGAAGCTGATGGGCACGGCGATCAGCGCGATGGCCGTGGCCCACGAAATATTGAACGTCAGGCCGCGCCCGATGCCGCCGAGGTCGCCCAGCAGGAACCAATGTTTCTTCTCGAACCAGCCAAATATGTCGGGCGTCTTCCACCCGAACAAGTCGCCACCAGCGAGGAACGGCACATCGAATTTGGGAATGGCCGACTTTTGCGGCGGTGATTGGCTGACACCGCCGCCCTGCTCGCCCACGAACAACAGATCGCTGAGGTAGCGCGCACCGTAGAAGGCGAAGATGTTCATGACCACGCCAGAGATGGTTTGGTTGACTCCGAACCGCACCGTGGCGAGCGCGTGAATGAGGCCGCCGATCATGCCGCCCACAATGCCCATCGCAAGGCCCGCCCACGCGCCATACTGCCAGGCGAAGTAGCCACCGAACCAGGTACCGAGGATCATCATGCCCTCGATACCGATGTTGAGCACGCCGCACCGCTCGGCCCACAGGGCCGCAATACCGGCCATCAGGATCGGCACCATCACGCGTAGCGAGGTACCAATGGTCTGTGAGGAGGTGAGTGCGTTTTCGTCGGTGATCAGTCGCGTCATCGACATGAACGCGAGCCCGAGAAAGCCAGCCGCGATCATCGTGTTGCGGCGAGAACCGAGCAGGGTTGAGCGCCTCGCCGAAGGTGTTGTTGCCGCGTCGGGAAGTATCTCGATGGTGCTCATGCTGATGCGACTTCCGCCTCGGTGGTGTGAATGAGGATGGCCGCCGTATTCTCGGCGGTTCGTTTGTTGAGCCACCGGATGGTTGCCTCGTTGATGATCACGACGGTGAGCACCGTGATGGCTTGGATGAGCTTCACGATTGAGCTGGGGATTTCGGCCAGCTGCAGCTGCGCCGAGGTCGAGTCGAGGAAACCGAACAGCAACGCCGCGCTGACGATGCCGATGGGGTGGTGGCGACCAAGCAGGGCTACCGCGATGCCCAAGAAGCCCAACTGGGTGGGCGTCGCGGTGGGGCCGTACGCATAGATCTCACCAACGACGCTTTGCATGGCCACCAGGCCAGCGATGCCACCGGAGATCAGGAGCGAGACAACGATCATTTTGTTGGCATCGATACCCGAGGTGCGGGCGGCGCCGGGGTTGAGCCCCGAGGAACGCAGCCGGAAACCGAAGCGGCTTTTGAACACCAGGACCCAGTAGAGGAAGACGACGAGCAACGCAACCAGGAACATGCCGCCGAGCCGGTCTTTCACGATGTCGGGCATTCGGCCGCTGGGTGGAATGAGCACGGTCTTGACGTTGAGACCGGATTCCCCGTTGTCGCGGAAGAAGTTTTCAAACAGCCATTGAATGACCGACAACGCGACGTAGTTGAGCATGATCGTGGAGATCACCTCGTGCACACCGCGGGTGACTTTCAGAATGGCGGCGATGCTGGCCCACGTAGCGCCGGCGGCCATGGCCACCAACAGGATGACGGTGACGTGCAGCGGTGCCGGCAAATTGATTCTGCTGCCGACGATCGCAGAAATGAGGGCCGCAAACAGGTACTGGCCCTCCACGCCGATATTGAACAGATTCATCTTGAAGCCAACCGCTACAGCGGTCGCGCTGAAGATGAGCGGCGTTGCCCGCTTCATCATCTCCAGCAGCTTGTCGCCCTCGGTGCCGGTGTGGAGGATGGTGCTGTAGGCCTGCCACGGGTTCTTACCGGTGACCGCCAACAGCACCGCACAGATGGCCAGTGCGAGCACCACGGCTGACAATGAACTGGCCAATGTGATCAGGCCGGTTCGCAACCCGCTGGCCTTGCTGGGCGTGGACAGCTTGCGCATGCCCGAGGAGAGGTCGGCACCAATTGCAAGTTTCGATTGTTTGACCTCGTCACTCATCAGGCTGCCTCCACCGTTCCACCGGTCATGTACGTGCCCAGCATCTCCGGCGTGGCAGTGGCTGGGTCGAGTGTGGCAGTGATGACACCGTCGAACATCACGAGAATGGTGTCGCTGAGGCCAATCAGTTCTTCAAGGTCGGCGGAGACAAGGAGGACCGCCAAGCCTTTATCACGGGCACTGCGTATCTCGTTCCAAATGGCCGCCTGAGCGCCGATGTCGACACCACGGGTCGGGTGGGCAGCGAGCAGCACCTGGGGTTCGCTGGTCAGCTCGCGGCCGACGAGCAGCTTCTGCTGGTTGCCACCGGACAGGGCAAATGCCGGCACGGTCTCGCTGGGAGTGAGTACGTCGAAGCGTTCGATGATTTCGCGACAGTCGGCCTTCGCAGCCTTGGTGTCGATCAATGGGCCGTTGTTCATGTCGGCCTCGTGCTCGCGGCCCAGAAGGGTGTTCTCCCAGAGCGGCGAGTCCAGCATCAGGCCCTCACGATGGCGATCGAACGGAATGTAGGCCAGCCCCGCATTGCGGCGATGGTGTGTGCTGGCACGCGAGACGTCGTGGCCACCGACCTCCACGACCCCGGTGGACGGTAAGAGACCGAGAATCGCTGTGCACAACTCGAACTGACCGTTCCCCTCGACGCCGGCGATGCCCACAATTTCGCCTGAATGCACTTCGAATGTGGCGTCGTGCACCAAGTCGCGCTGGCCCGGCGCTTTCACCGTCAGATTGTTGACGCTGAGGCGCACTTCGGTGGAGATCTCGCTGTCGCGGCCTTCCGGCGATGGCAGCTGTGATCCCACCATCAGCTCCGCCAGTTGGCGACGGTCGGTGTCCTTGGGCAGCACCGACGTGACGGTGGTGCCTTGGCGAATGACGGTGATCTCGTCAGAGACGGCCAGCACTTCATCGAGTTTGTGGGAGATGAAGATGACCGTCGCGCCTTCGTCCACCAGGTGGCGCAGCGTGACGAACAGCTCGTCGACCTCTTGCGGGACCAGCACGGCAGTTGGCTCATCGAGAATCAGGATGTTGGCACCGCGGTAGAGCACCTTGAGAATCTCCACGCGCTGGCGCTGGCCCACGCCCAGGTCGGAGACCGGCGAATCGACGTTGACCGTGGTGCCGACGGCCTTGGCCAGAGCGTGCACCTTCTGGTGGGCCGCCTCGAAGTCGATACGGACACCCTTGGCGGGCTCGGCGCCGAGGATGATGTTCTCCACCACCGTGAGATTGTCGGCCAGCATAAAGTGCTGGTGCACCATGCCGATGCCGGCCGCGATGGCGTCGCTGGGCGACTTGAAGTGGTGCACAACACCATTGACCGTGATGGTGCCGGAGTCGGGCTGGTGCATGCCGTAGAGCGTCTTCATCAGCGTCGACTTGCCGGCGCCGTTCTCGCCGACGATGGCATGAATGGTGCCTCGCCGAACCTTCAGATCGATGTCGTAGTTGGCGATGACACCGGGGAAGCGTTTACCGATCCCGGTGAGCTCCACCGCCAACCCGCCGGGCGTGTCGTGTTCGGTTCCGTCGGTCATCTGTGCCCCATTGCTCGCGTTGGTCCCGTTATACCAGTTGGTGTCGTTATAGCAGAGAGCCCGGGGCGCAAACCCCGGGCTCTCAGTTACTTCATTTCAACGATGTGATCAGGGCTTGGTCGGAACGACGATTTCGCCGCTCACAATCTTCGCCTTGAAGTCGTCGAGCTGCGTCTTGAATTCGTCGAGGTAGCCACCCGAGGTGGAGTAACCAACGCCATCGATGCTGAGGTCGAACACCTTGAAGCCACCGGCCAGATCGCCGTTCTGGACTGCCTTGGCAGTCTCGAACACGGCAACGTCGACCCGCTTGAGCATCGAGGTGAGGATGTGTGCCTGCTGCTCGGGGGTGGCGGTGAGGTACTGGTCGCTGTCGACGCCGATGGCCCACTTGCCAGCCTCGACGGCTGCGTCGATGGTGCCGTTACCGGAACCACCAGCGGCCGAGTAGATGACTTCGACGCCATCTGCGAACCAACCGAGGGCAATTTCCTTGGCCTTGTCGGGTGAGCCCCAGGCAGCGTTGTCGCCGGCAGCACCGAGGTACTGCGACTTGACTTCGATGGCAGGATTGACAGCCTTGGCACCAGCGATGTAGCCAGCCTCGAACTCCTTGATGAGGTCGATTTCCTGGCCGCCGATGAAGCCGATCTTGTCGCAGGCGCACTTGAGTGCAGCGGCGGCACCCACCAGGAACGAACCCTGGTTGGCAGCGAACGAGAGCGTCTTGATGTTCGGGCCGTCGAAGTAACCGTCGACCCACCCGTACACCGTGCCGGGGTTGGCAGCAGCAACCTCGGTGAGGGCATCACCGAAGGAGAAGCCAACGACGATGACCGGGTTGTTGCCGGCGGCGGTGAGTGCTTCGAGGTTGGGCTTGCGGTCATCTTCAACCGTGGCCTCGATCTCCTGGACAGTTGCGCCCAGTTCGGTTTTGGCCTGGTCGGCGCCACGGCCGGCAGCGTCGTTGAACGTGCCGTCGCCACGGCCGCCGGTGTCGAATGCGACGCCCAGCTTCAAGTCGCTCGCGGCAACAGTGGCGGTGGTTTCAGCAGTCGTGTCGGCCGGTGCGGCAGTGGTATCAGTCGACGACGAGTTGTCGCCGCATGCAGCGGCAATGAGGCCGAAGGTGGCAATGAATGCCATCGCGGCTACGCGCTTGGTATTGCGCATTTTTCTCCCCCTTGGAGTATTGGTTGTGTGGATGAAGTATCCGGTTGGAAGCCTAGCCGCGACGGAACGCCCGCTTCATCCCTCACCGGCTCGTAACCTGGCGGCGATGTCGATGTCACAAGGGCAGCGAGCCGCCCCGGCCAGCCGCGGGCGGGCGAGTCAGCGCACCTATTTGGTGCGCCGTCTTGTCGTCGGCGCGTTTGTGCTGGCGTTTGGCATGGGCGCCTTTCGCGTGCTCACCAGCGTGTTCGGCGGTGACGACAGTGGCAAGGTTGCAGCGGTCGAGCCCACCATCAACACCGTCGTCAGTGACGGCACACCCACCACCTTGGCGCCCACCACCTTGCCGGCCACCACGACCACTGAGCTGCCGGTGAAGGAAGTGGTCGCGCCGTCGGCGGCCGACCCGGCCGAGGTGCTCATCCTTGGCGACAGTGATGCGGGTACGTTTGGGCCCTATCTGAAGTCGCTGCTCGATGGCTACGGGATGGCCACCACCTCGCTCGACTACAAGGTCTCGTCGGGGCTGGCGCGGCCCGACTTCTTCGACTGGCCGGCGCGCATGCGCGAGGTTGTGCCGCAAATCAACCCCGACATCGTGATTGCCACATTCGGTGGCAACGATGCGCAGGGGCTGCGCAATCTTGACGAGTCGTGGGCCGTCGAGCGCGAGCCGTCTGCCGACGACACGGAGTGGCGCGAGGAGTACGGCCGTCGTGTTGGCGACGCGATGGACTACCTCAGCGACGGCAATCGCACGCTGATCTGGGTGGGCATTCCCAACGACAACAACCCAGAGGTGACCGCCCGCTTGAAGGTGCAGGACGAGGTCGTGCGCGCCGAGGCGGCCAAGCGGCCGAAGGTGGTGTTCATCGACACCTGGAAACGGTTCAGCGGTCGCAACGGTGGATGGGCCGAGTTCGTGGTCGACCCGCGCGACGGCGAAGGCAAAGACGTGCGCGCTGACGACGGTTTCCACCTCAACCAAAGCGGCGCGGAAATTCTGGCCATCGACATTGCCGAGGCCGTAAAGTCCGACCTCAGAGCCCGCGGCGCGGCCATCTAGAGGTGAACCGGACTTTCCCAGTGTCGTACGTAGCGTTCTGGGAAGGACCTGGCGGACCCGAACGGCCAGATGTTTACTGCTGGCGGCCGCGTTGTTGGATTGCTAGGCGGCGGGCCTCCACTTTTTCGGCGCTGAACATTTCGCGCTGCCAGCGGGCGGCGTTGGTGGCTTCGACCTGCCAGCCGGACTGGTCGCCGGTGACCTCGCCGTAGGTGGCGCGCATCTGGCGCACCCCCGGCTGATCGTTGCCGATGATGTCGCGCCCCAACTGACGGGTGAACGGCAGCAGATCCGCATGCGAGACGACGTGGTTGACGAGACCGAATTGCAGCGCCTCCTCAGCCAGCATGAAGTTGCCGGTGAAGCTCATTTCGCGGGCGCGGCGCACGCCAATTGCTTGCGGCAGCAAGACGGTGAGGCCCCAGCCGGGCATGACGCCGACGCGTGAGTGTGTGTCGCCGAACTTGGCGAACTCGCTCGCGACGAGGAAGTCGCAGTTGAGTGCCAGCTCGAAGCCGCCGGTGATGGCGACGCCGTTGATCGCACCGATGAGCGGCTTGACCATGGCGGGGTACGGCCCACGGACGCCGTCGCGATTCGCCCGACCATCGGCCCCCGTGGCGCCAAGGTTGCCGCCAGTGGAACCGAGCTCCTTGAGATCGAGGCCGGCGCAGAACGCAGGGTCGCTGCCGGTGAGGATGACGACATCAACGTCGTCGCTGGTATCAGCCTCGCGGAGACGATCCGGCAGCAGGCGCAGCACTTCGCTCGACAGCGCGTTGCGCGCGTCGGGACGGTTGAGGGTGATGGTGGCGATGCGTTCGCTCACCTCGTAGAGCACGACGTCGGACATGGTCGCGACGTTCTCACACTTCAGCGCAGATCGGCGAGCCGCACCAGTGTCGTAGCAATCCACCCACCGAGCACACCGAGGTGATCGTCGAGCAGGGTGTTGGCGCCGTCCGCAAGCGTGATCTCCGCCAGCTCGTACAAACCCTCGTACGTCACCTCGACCGCGTGCTCGGGAATCTCGCGAGTCTCCTCCGCGAACGCGGTCTCCACCGTGACACCTGCGCGCTCCAGCCGGCCATCGCCGATCAACGGGCTCAGCTCCTCGGTGGCGCCGTAGAACCGCTGCGATTGCGGAGCATCCAGCAGGTTCTGCACGCGGAACACGATCTCAATCTCGATCGCGGGCTGCCGCTCCAGCACCTCATCCACGTACCACTGGCGATACGCGGTTTGGCTCCACGACGGCCAGTCGAACGTAATGTGTGCCACCACATGCGGTGGCAGGCCCTCGCCCGGCAACCCGTAACTGGTCTCCCACGTGAGGTCGCCAAGGAGGATGTCGGACTGGAAGTGCTCTTCGAACGGCTGACGTTCGAGGAACGCGGCCTCGAACGCGTCGCGCAGCGCACTAATGGCATCGGTGAAGACGTGGTCGAGCATGCGGATGCGACGGTAGCGGGCCGCATGGCATCGATGAGTACGGTTGTAGCTATGTCGCTTGTACTTGTCGATGTGGCCGACGGTGTCGCCACGCTCACCCTCAACAATCCTGCCGAACGCAACACGCTGACCGCGCCGATGGTGGCCGAGATCATCGCCGCGATGGACGAGATCGAAGCCAACACAGCGGTCGGCGCGCTGGTGGTCACCGGTGCTGCGCCAGCGTTCTGCGCGGGCGCCAACCTCGGGAATCTTGCCGAGTCCTCGAAAGAGAGCCTCGGTGGTATTTACGAAGGGTTCCTGCGCATTGCGCGCAGCCCGTTGCCGACGTTGGCCGCGGTCAATGGCGCAGCGGTCGGCGCTGGAATGAATCTTGCTCTCGGTTGCGATGTGCGGCTGGCCGCGCGGCGCGCCAAGTTCGACACACGCTTCCTCCAGATCGGCATTCACCCCGGCGGCGGCCACACCTGGATGCTGCGTCGCATCGTCGGCCCGCAAGCCACGTTCGCCGGTGTCGTGTTTGGTGAAGTAATGGACGGTGCCGAGGCCGAGCGCGTGGGCCTGGTGCACCGTTGCTACGACGATGATCAACTGCTGGCCGCTGCTCATGAGATGGCGGCCCGCGCCGCAACCGCGCCGCGCGAACTACTGATCGAAGTCAAGAACACCATCCAGGACATGGCGGATATCGACAACCACGCTGACGCGGTCGACCGTGAGCTGGTGCCGCAGGTGTGGAGCACACGCCAGCCCTGGTTCGCCGAACGCATCGCCGCGCTGCAGGCACAGATCAGCTCGAAGAAGCCCTGACCAGGCGTGCCCCAAAAGCGCGCACAACTGTTACCAAAAGCCTCTACCTGGCCAGTGTGCGTTGGTCTACCGTTCGCGTTGAAAGCAAGTACGTTCCGAACAACACGGAGGTACCCATGAGCCAGCGCCATCGCAACCAAGAGGCGGCCCCGCCGCCGAAAATGGATGCACAGGCACACGCCCACAACGAGCGGCATCGCATTAACAGCGAACTGCATGCAGTTGCGGCCCAGGTGAGTGCGGGCTACGAGCCCGACGAAGTGCACGAACCCGGCAGAGCCTGGGTTCCGCCGCACCACCATGATGCCGAACGCGGCAAAAGGAGCGCAATGGCCAAGCCAATGCGCCACTGGAAGGTCAAGGATTGGAAGCGGCGCACCACGGTGCGTAGGGCGAAGGCGCAGCAGATGCGCCTCGCCGCCGAACAAGCCTGACCCGGCGGTACCCAGCCAGATCGACGTTGAACGGTCGGTCGCCTGTGAACTACAACCAGGCGGCTGACAGTTCGTCTCCGCGCGCCGCCCATTCCTCGGCGGTGATGCCGTAGCGAATGTGGTCTTCCCAAGTGCCGTTGATCTCCAGGAATCGTTGTGCGATTCCTTCGTCGCGCAACCCCAGCACCTCAACCACCCGTCGGCTGTTGAGGTTGCGCGGCACGATGCAGATCTCGAGACGGTGCAGGTGCAACTGCTCAAAGGAGAAGCGCAGCAAGGCGGCCACCCCTTCGGCGATGTAACGCTGCCCGGCCTTGTCGCGGTCGATCCAGTAGCCGATGGTGCCGCCCTGCTGGGCGCCACGCACGACGCCGTTGAGGTTGATCTCGCCGGCGAAGTCGGCCCCGACGAAGACACCGAAGCCGTAGGCAGTACCGACCTGGCGGTCGCGGTCGCGAGCGTTGCAACGCGAGACGAAGGCATCGCGATCGCGTGTGGGGTCCATCAGGTTTGCCGGGCGCAGTGGCTCCCATGACGTCAGCCACTGTTCGTTGCGCTGGCGAACTTCGCTCCACTGCTGCCAGTCGCCCGCGGTGAGCGGGCGCAGCATCACCCGTCGCCCATAGAGCCGCACGGCCGCGCC
>JAYUCY010000063.1:0-21492 GCA_043740085.1 Ilumatobacteraceae bacterium | reverse complement strand
ACGGCGTGGCACTCGCATCGACGGACATGACTGAAGGGCGGCTGGGGGTGTGTCGCACGCAGAGCTCACGACATCACTGAATCCGCGACGGACACTAGCCATCGATGGCGACCGACATTCGTCGCTCACCGTTGCCGAGAGACTGGTCGGGATCGAACTCCGCCGGGGTGGCCAGAATGAGAAGGTCATCTGAGGACACGATCGTGTAGTAGCATGACACTGTTGGTCTGATCCTTTGGGGGGAATTGATGTCAACTACGCCTGCTGTCGCGTCTGGAACACCTGGGGTTCTGGGCCAGATCGAGTCACGATCGATCGATTGGGTGCCACCGAAGGAACGCCATGGCACCGTCCGGGAGCAGTTCATGCTGTGGTTCCTGGGCAACTTTCAACCATTTTCGATCGCCACCGGCTTTCTTGGTGTGCAGCTCGGCCTCTCGTTGGGGTGGGCGATCTTGGCTGGTGCGCTCGGCATCCTGACCGGAACGTTGTTCATGGCGTTCCATGCCAGTCAGGGTCCTGTGTTCGGGCTTCCCCAGATGATTCAGTCCCGGGCGCAATTCGGCTACCGAGGCGTCGTTGTCGCTCTCTTTGCGTCGTTCTTTACCTTCATGGCGTTCAACGTGGTCGATCAGATAATTCTGTCGCACGGGTTCAACGGTGCGTTCGGATGGAACACGGAAATCGTTGCTGTCGCCGTCACTGTCATCGCTGCGGTCATCGCGATTTTCGGCCATGACTCTGTGCACAAGGTCTTCCGGATTTTGCTGTATATCTCGTTCCCGCTGATTGTGGTCATCAGCCTCGGGATCATCTTCGGCAAGGCTGGCGGGACGACACCGGCGGCGCCCGGGGGATTCAACTTCGCGGTGTTCATGACGCAGCTATCGCTTGCCGCGGCATACAACATCACCTACGCCCCCTACGTTTCGGACTACTCCCGCTATCTGCCGAAGTCCACCACGCCGAAACCACTCATCAGTGCCGTCTTCTTCGGTGCCTCGGGATCCGCGATTTGGCTGATAGCGCTTGGTGCATGGATGGCCTCTCGCCTGCCGATGCCGGTCGCCGATTCGCTCGTCGGTCTACAACTTTCAGGCAACAGCGTGATCAACCACCTCGGCGGATTGACGACCTTCGTCGCTTCGCTCTCACTGATCGCCACGATGGGGATGAACGCCTATGGTGCGATGCTGACGGTGATCACTGCGATTGATTCCGTGAGGGCCATCAAGCCGACTCGGAAGCTACGTATCGTCACGGTCGTCGCGTTGGCCGCGATCTGGTACCTCGCCGCGAAAGCAATGGAAAATCAACTCGGTGCGCTGTTCAGCGCCTTGACCGTGATGCTCTTCTTGCTCGTGCCGTGGACTGCGATCAACCTCGTGGACTACTTCTTCGTCCGCCGTGGCCACTATGCGATCACCCATCTGTTCCGCGCCGACGGTGTCTACGGCGCATGGTCGCGAAGCGGTCTGATCGCCTTTGCCGCCGGCTTGCTGGCGCAGATCCCGTTTCTCATCCTTCCCTTCCCGATCGGTAACTTCACCTACGCCGGTTGGGCCGCTCGTCACTGGACATCGCTCGTCGACTATTCGTGGCTGATCGGGCTCGTTGTCGCTGGAGGGGTCTATTTCATCCTCAGTCGCGGCATGAACACGGCTGTCGAGCAGTCGGCAATTGCCGAGAGCGATCAGGAACTCGAGCGTCTGGCTGCAGGCTGGTCGTAACCCGCTGCGACGGTCGATACGGTCTGCACCATGGCGAACAGCGACTTCCGCATTGGGCTCAGGCTCCGACGCGAACGCGAGGCTCGACGATTGGGGTTGGCCGAGGTCGCGGAACGAACCGGATTGACGAAGAGCTTCCTGTCTCGCGTCGAGCGGGACCAGGCGAGCCCATCGCTGTCGAGCTTGATGGCGATCTGCGAAGCGATGGGGGTCTCCGCCAGTGATCTGCTCGCCGCCCCGCAAACCCGCCTTGTACGAGCTACCGAGCGGGCCACGCTCGAAGGCTTGCCGGGAGCCAGCGTGGCGGACACCCTGATCGCCACGCCGACACAGCGCCATGTCACCGTGATGGAAACCGTCGTAGGCCCAGGGGGTTCGGCGGGCGATGACTACTACACCCTCGCGAGCGAGTTCGAGGTCTGCTTCGTGCTCGAAGGTGCCTTCGAGTTCGACCTCGAAGGCACCACCTTTCAACTCGTTGTTGGCGATGCGTTGAGCTTCAGCGCCGGCACCCCGCACACCTGGCGCAACGCCTCCACGACAGCCGGAGCACGCATGCTTGTCATCCTCGCTCCGGCGCTCCCAGATCAGCAGATCCGATTCGACCGCAAGGAACAACCATGACCTTTCCACAGCCGATGGGTGGCAATGAGATGCCCCGCTTTGGTGGCATTGCCAGCTTCATGCGCCTACCAATCATCACCGATCTCGATCAACTCGACGTCGCTGTCGTCGGCGTTCCCTTCGATATCGGCACCTCCAATCGCCCCGGTGCCCGGTTCGGCCCCCGCGGGATCCGCAACGAATCGGTCTTGCTGCGGCCATACAACATGGCCACCCGCTCGGCGCCTTTTGACAGTCTGCGGATCGCCGACACAGGCGATGTAGCCACCAACCCGTACAACCTCGCCGACTCCGTCGAGCGAATCGAGGCCCACTACAACGGGCTGATGGCCGGTGAGGTAGCAACGGTGACGATGGGCGGTGATCACACGATCGTGCTCCCCATCCTGCGCTCCGTCGCCCGCCGTCACGGCCCGGTCGCCCTCATCCATATCGACGCCCACACCGACATCAACGACACAATGTTCGGCGAGCGAATCGCTCACGGCACCCCATTCCGCCGGGCGCAAGAGGAAGGTCTTCTGGACTCGTCGCGGGTCACCCAAATCGGGGTGCGCGGCACCGGCTACGCCGCGGACGACTTCGACTGGTCACGCGATCAGGGGTTCCGTGTCATCCAGGCCGAGGAATGTTGGGGGCGCTCGATGGTCGAGACAATGGCTGAGATCCGCACGCGGGTCGGGGACCGACCGTGTTATCTGAGCTTCGACATCGACGGCCTCGATCCGTCGTTTGCTCCCGGCACCGGCACCCCCGAGATCGGCGGACTGACGATTTGGCAGGCGCTCGAGATCGTTCGCGGTTGTCGCGGTCTGAACCTCGTCGGTTGCGATCTGGTCGAGGTCGCCCCGGTGTACGACACCACCGGCAACACCTCCCTCGTCGCGGCCAACCTGCTCTACGAAATGCTGTGCGTCCTGCCCGGCGTGAAGTACCGAGCCTGAATCCGAAGGAGTTCTCATGCCAGATATTGAGCCAACTATTGACGAGCAGTCCGTACTCGATGCGGCACGCGCCCTGACCGCTGCCTTTGGCGCTCACGACACCATCACCTATTTCTCGATGTTCGCCGATGACGCATCGCTGTCGTTCCACAACGTCTCTCGCATCATGACGTCTCGGGCCGAATACGAGGCCGAGTGGGCAACATGGGAAGCAGACGGTTTCCAAGTGCTCAGTTGCCGATCGCACGGCGGCCGGGCCCAGGTCATTGGTGATGTCGCGGTCTACACGCATCGGGTCACGACCCAACTAAAAGATGGTGACGGCGTTGCCGAAAGCTTCGAGCGGGAAACGATTGTTTTCAACCGAGCTGATGGCGATCGGTGGCTGGTTGTCCACGAGCACCTCAGCATCGACTCGTTCGCGACGTCGTGACATGGTGACCTTCAGAGCATGAGCGCAGACCTCGACCTTGCGTACCCCTCGGCGGTCGAAGTGGCCCGTCGCGTGCGATCCAGCGAACTGTCGCCGGTCGACACGACGCCAACGAGAGGACACGTCACGACGCTGGGCTCGTGGACGCAGGGCAATCGCATCTCCGAGCACGACGCTCACATCGTCGACTCGCTATGAGCCGCCGGTGTGCCGTTGGCCGAGGGCACCGACGTGGGCGGCTCGGTCCGCATTCCTGCAGCCTGGTGCGGCGTCGTGGGAAGGAGCCGAGGTGATCACGCAAGATGCGAGCGGCCGTTATCTACTCACAGCATCGGGCCGTGACCTCGAACCGGTCGTGTTCGGCCTCGCAACCTGGGGAACATGCTCGAAGTGATCGTGCACGTAACCCTGCCCGCTGGCGGATTCGGACAGCTGGCTGGTCATCACCGGTCCGTCGGGTAGTCGCTCACGGTCAGCTCGATGGGTTGGCCGTGTGGGGTACGCCCAGCGGCGTGCTCCCAGGCGTCGCGGGTCGCCGCCAGTTCTCGCTCGGACGCCAGCGACGTGGTTGCCACCAGGTCCTCCAACGCTTCCAGCCAGCGGTGGTAATAGGCCGAGCCGTCGTCGGGGTCGCCGTCGGCGCGTGCCCGTGCGATTCGTGCCGACAACGCCTCGGCCCACTCCGGCCAGGTGAACTCGCCACGCTCGTGAAGCGACAGCGTCATCGCGAACGCCTGCGCTTCCCAGGGAGCGCGGAACACCGGTGTCTCATCGCCGGGCGACCACACGGCTCCGATCACGTCGGCTCCATGTAGGGCTCCCAGGCGTCGACCGACACCGTGTCGCCGGGACGCGCGTCGTCCCACAGTGTCGTCGACTGGAACACCACGGTGTAGAGGAACTGCGGTTGCTCGCCGAGGTGCTGCGCTCGAGCATCCGGGAACAGGTGCGCGCCGTGGCATCGCTCGATCACGCCGTCCCGGCCCCACACGTAACCGGGCAAGCGGCTGTGGTGCGGTACGGAGTGGTTCCGCATCCATACCCGGTCCCCGGCCTGGAACCTCGGCAGCGCGTCGACGGTGCGCACGCACGGCGACACACGGGAGAGCATCGACACGACGTGGTCGGCGCGCAGCACGCCCGCGACGGGGATCGGCGGGCGGAGTGCATGGCCGGCGGAGAGCTCGTCGATGCCGGCCAGGCCGACTTCGTCGAGCTGCTTCACCAGCGCGTGGTACCAGATCTCGTAGTAGCTGAGATCGAGGTAATCGGGGAGCGTCTCGCGAGCGGACCGGCCGAGGTCGATGTTCCACCTCCCGGCAGCGCCCATCGCCAGCACGAGCGCGAGGATCTTGCCCTCCCACTCCGCGTGGAACACGTCGTCCTCCGGTTCCGGGACGACTCGGCCGTGGCCGAGCCTGCCGCCGAGGTCGGCATGGGTCGTGTACGTCATGTGGTGGCTGGTTCCTGGGGGAGTCCGGTGCCGATCATTGAGTCGCGGGTCACGAGCGCCGCGAGTTCCGTCTCATTGAGACCGTCGGTGCCGGCGGGTCGCATCGGCAGTACGAGGTAGCGGACCTCGGCCGTCGAGTCCCAAACCCGGATTTCGGTCGGCGCGGGCAGCGTGACGCCGAAGTCGGCGAGTACGCCACGTGGGTCACGCACCGCGCGCGACCGGTACGCGGCGCTCTTGTACCACGTCGGCGGCAGGCCGAGCACGGGCCACGGGTAGCAACTGCACAGCGTGCAGACGACCAGGTGGTGCTGCTCGGGCGTGTTCTCGACGACCACCATGTGCTCGCCCTGTCGACCCGTGAAGCCGAGCGATGCGATTGCCGCATCGGCGTCGGTGAGCAGCCACCGCCGGTACACGTGGTCGACCCACGCCTTGGCTACCACGCGAGCGCCGTTGCGAGGGCCGACCCGGGTCTGGTACATGTCGACGATGACGTCGAGCGCGGCGGGATCGATGTAGCCCTTCTCGGTCAGTACCGTCTGCAGCGCACGCACCCGCACGTCCATCGAGTCGAGCTCGCTGTGCTCCTCGTGGTCGTGGTCGTGGTCTTGGTCCTGCGAGCCGGCGCCCATTGGCGAATACTACGCCAGGACCCGCGACCGAGGAACCCAGACCTTGAGGGTTCCCCGTCGATTGGCGAGGTCGTCGACTTGGTCGTATCGCTCGTCGAGAATCCAGGCGGCGTCCATCGCGTGGTGTCGCTCGGTCAGCCGACGTGAACGGTGACGTTTGTCGGATTGGTGACGATGTCGAACACCGCTGAGCGCTTCTGCGACTGAGCGACAAGCGCGGCGATCTCGTCGGCCGACGCGTCGGCGTCGATGTCGAAGCGGACGGCGATGTCGTTGAACCCGTTGCGGATGTCAGGGTCGCCCCCGAGGATGCCGAGCACGTTCATGTTGCCCTCGACCGTGGCGGTGACCGACTTCAACTGGATCTGACGGTTCTGTGCCACGGAGGCAACGCCAGCGGTCAGGCAGCTGGCCAGTGCCGCCAGGAGGTGCTCCGTCGGCGTGGCGCCCCGGTCCTCTGACGCGAAGCACTCGGGATGATCAGCGTCGAATGTGAACGTCGTCTTGTGGTGGTGGTCCTTGCCGAGGCCGGAGAACCCTTCCACTGTCGATCGGCTGTACGTGCCGTTCACCCAGGAGCAGGTTGCGCGCCAGGTGAACTCTGCGGCCTCGGGGGCTTTGGTGAGGGCGTCGCGAGCGCCGAGGAGGGCCTCGGTGTTCACACCGTTGTCGACGGGGTTGTGGGTCATTGTCATGGATGTTCCTCTCTTGGTTGGTGTTCAGATCAGTTGTTCGTGGGCGGCGCGCCGACGCGATGACGAACTCTCCGGGGACGCGGTAGCCGGCGCCGTCGGTGAAGTTGGCCAGCGAGGCGAGGTACTCGAGGTCCACCGTCAGGCGGGTCTCGTCGATGTCGACGAACCCGGCCGCCTCGAGCGTCGTTGTGACCGCACCGGACGCGCCGAGGGCGAAGAACATCGGACAAACCTCCGACGCCACGCGAGCGCCGACGATCGGAAACAGCTCGGCCCATCCGCAGTTGCGGCGCTCACCCCAGACGGACACGACCACCCGTCCGCCGGACTTCAACACCCGGAAGAGCTCGCGCGTCGCGGCCAGCGGATCGGGCACGTACATCAACCCGAGCGAGCACAGCGCAACATCGAATGTCCGCTCGACGCGCAGGTCTTCGGCGTCGCAGCAGAGCAGCTCGACATTCGCCCGACTGCTTTCAGCCAACCTGGCACCGAGGTCCGCGATCATCTTCTGGGACAGGTCTGTCGCCAGGACGCAACCGCCCGGCTCAACACTTGCGGCGCGATCGGGAAGTCGCGCTCTCATCGGCCATGCTCCGTGATCCGCAGAATGTCGCCGACGCGACGCAGGGCGCTGCGCAATGGCAGCCGGTCACCATCGAGCCCGAGCAACACCATCGACTCGGCACCGAGGAATGCAGCTGCCACGAGGGCGACGAGCTCGCGGGAATCGAACGGGCCGAGGTCGGTGCCGGCCGCGCCTGCTGCGTCGACGACGTTGGCGAGAACCTGGAACCATTCGCCGAGCACGTCGCCGACTGCAGCTCGAACGTCGGGCGAACTCCATCCCGCTGCCATCATCTCCTGCAGCACTCTGACGTAGCCGGATTCGAGGTCGTCGTCGAGGTAGTCGCAAGCGAGATCCCAGCGCTCGGACAGCGGTACCTCGAGCGTGAACATCTCGGCCTGGCGTCGCACGAGTGAATCGTTCTCCGCCGCCAGCATCGCCAGGATCATCTGCTCCTTCGAGCCGAAGTGATAGTGGATCTGCGAGAGTGGGACGCCCGCCGCCTCGGCGACCTTGCGAGTGGAGAGCGCCGCGAATCCGGTGTCGAGGAGCGCCTGCCGCGCCGCAGTCAGGATCTGCTGCGCCGTTGAGGTCGTGCTGGTTCTGGTCACACTGTTGGTGTTCACGTCGAATCCTTGGAGCCGTTCGGTCGATCGACCGAATCTTGCCATCCCCTGACCGGTGAAGTCAACCCCTGGTGCTCGACCGGTTGTGGGTCTGAGCTCGGGCAGCAAGACGAATGGACCGACGCTCCAGAAGTGGGGAGGCAGCGGAGGGGTGCGTGTCAGGCCAACCCAGTTGCACCGCGGATCTGACAGTCCCGCATCGAGACCGGCTGCTGGCTCATGAGGCAGCTGGCTCGATGTTGTGGTTGAGGTGGAAGAGGTTGTCGGGGTCGTAGGTGTGTTTGATCTCAGCGAGCCGCTTGTAGTTGCTGCCGTAGCCTTGCCGAGCAACCCCGGTGTCGTCGTCGGCTAGGAAGTTGGTGTACCGAGCGTCGCTGAGGTGGGGTAGGAGGAGCTCGTAGGTCTCGCGTACCCAGCTGATCGTCGCGTCGGTGTCGGAGCTGTCGGCCCACTGTCCGAGGATCAGGACACTGAAGGCTTCCTCGCGGTGCGGGAACGCGGTGGCTTCGGAGCCGACGCGGGTGGCGGCGCCGTGGATGTGGTCGAGGAAGATGCCGGTCATGGTCGAAGGAACGCGTCCGTACGCCTCGACGAGCACGTCGATTGCTTCGTCGGTCAGTTCGGCGAGGAACCCGGACTTCCAGTAGTTCAGCGCGCCCTTCGGGAACATGGGGTCGAGCAGCGTGTTCACCATCGGATAGGGCATCGGCGCGACGAGATCAATCAGCGGTGTGCCGTGGGCGCGGAGCGGCTTCACGTCGTCGTCGGCGGTCGCCCGTGGGCCGCAATGACACGGGACCAACGCGGCTACCTTCGTACCGGAGCCGTCGGGAGCGTGGATCAGCGCGGCGCCGACGGTCAGCTCGTCGGGTGCCGTGGCAGTGAACTCGCGGTGAAACGTCAGCGCGGCGCGCGCATCAGCGAGCGGGTACAGCACGGGCCCCGCCAGGACCTCGCGGACGGGATGGGCGCGGTACTCGAACGAGGTGACCACCCCGAAGTTGCCACCCCCGCCCCGCAACGCCCAGAACAGGTCGGCATGCTCGTCGTCGCTGGCCGTGAGCACATCGCCGGTCGCGGTGACGACCTCGGCCGAGATGAGGTTGTCGACGGTCAGCCCGTAGCGGCCCATCAGCCAGCCGATGCCGCCGCCAAGGGTCAACCCGGCGATGCCAGTGCTGGACACGACCCCACCGGTCGTGGCCAGGCCGTGGACCGCGGTCCCCCGATTGAACTCGCGCCAGGTGAGACCGGGTTCGGCGCGAACGGTCCGGCGCCGAGGGTCGACATGGATGCCCTTCATCGACGCGAGGTCGATCATCAGTCCGCCGTCGGTCGTCGCACGACCGGCGACCCCATGGCCACCCGCGCGCACCGCGATCTCGGCTCCGGTGGATCTGGCGAGGGACAACGCGTCGATCACGTCCGCGGTCGACCGGCATTGCGCGATCAGCGCTGGGTGCTTGTCGATCATTCCGTTGTGCAGCCGGCGAACCTCGTCGTAGTCGGGTTCGCCGCGCTCGAGAAGCCGACCGCCGAACGACGCTCTCACGTCGTCAGGGACCGCTAGTGGGTGAACGTGCATGACCATGTTCCAAACCTCCGCATCGTCGTCACTCAGGACCGTACGGAAGCGATCTGTCAGATGTGTGTCACGTACGTGTTGCGTCCTCCCGCTGGGCGACAGCGTGGAGGCGACGCGCGTGGGAGAGTGGCGCTGTGCAGAAGAGCGTCGTCGCGGAGGCACCGCACTTTCGGATCCTCGGCCCGGTCGAGATGCTCAACGGCGACGAGACGGTCCGCCTTCGAAGCCACCATCAACGCCTGATGCTCACGATCCTGCTCCTCGAAGCGAACCACGCCGTCCCTGCCGATCGGCTCATCGAGGAGCTATGGGGCGACCAGCTCCCCGACGATCCCGCGGGCGCGCTGCGCACACAGGTGTCCCGTCTGCGTCGCGCGTTGCCGACGGGCGCCCAGCTGGTCACCGAACTCCGCGGCTACCGGCTGACCGTTGAGACCGACGACGTCGACGTCTGGCGGTTCGAACACCTCTTGACCGACGCCGTCCACCGTGCCGGCGGCGACGCCCTTGGCCTCCTCGATGACGCCCTAGCGTTGTGGCACGTTCACCCGCTCGACGAGTTCGTTGATCGGCCGTTCGCCCAGATCGAGCAGCGGCGGCTCGGCGAACTCCATGACGCAGCGCGCGAGCAACGAATGGCGCTGCTCCTCGCTGCCGGGCGCGCGCCCGAGGCCGCGGCCGCAGCCGAGGCCCTGCTCGCTGACCAGCCGGAGCGGGAACGCGCGCGGGCTGTGCTCATGGAGGCGCTCTACCGGCTCGGTCGCGTCACCGAGGCACTCGAGACCTTTCAGTCGTGGCGTCGAGCGCTTGGCGAACGTGGCCTCGAGCCTTCCCCCGAGCTACGAGATGTGGAGATGCGGATTCTCCGGCACACCGTCGACCGCGTCCCCGTACCCGCCGCCGGCCGCGAGCCGATTCCGAACACTCCCGTGCCACGCGCGGTGAGCAGCTTCATCGGTCGCGACACCGATCTGCTCGGCGTCGCTGATCTCCTCGACATCGCGCGCCTCGTGACCTTGTGGGGTCCCGGCGGCGTCGGCAAGACCCGCCTCGCATTGGAGGTCGCAGCCGCGGTCACCAACCGGTACCGCGACGGGGTTCACGTCTGCGATCTGTCGGTCCTCACGGCCGGGAGCGACGTCGCCCGCGCCATCGCAAGCAGTGTCGGCGTTCACGAGCGCAGCGGCCGGCGTCTCGAGGCGCAACTTGTCGACCGGCTCGACGGGCGACGCCTGCTCCTGATCCTCGACAATTGCGAGCACGTGTTGCACGCGTCTGCGAGCATCGCCCAGCACCTCGTGCGATCGACGTCGGGCGTCGACGTGCTCGCAACCTCGAGGGAGCGGTTGGGGGTTGACGGTGAACACCTGTGGGAGGTCGTGCCCCTCGATGCAGACCGTGCGAACTCGCCGGCAATCGAGCTGTTCGTCGATCGCGCCCGGGCGACGAACCCGACGTTCCACCCGTCGGTCGATGATCGCGAGGTGATCGCCGATCTCTGCCGGCGCCTCGACGGCCTCCCGCTCGCGTTGGAGCTCGGCGCTGCGCGCATTCGGGGTTTCTCCCTGCGGGAGCTGCTCGACACGCTCGACGTTCGACAGGACGTGCTACGGGGCGGCGCCGGACGACCGCGCCGCCACCGCTCGCTCCGCGCCGTCATCGACTGGTCGTACTCGTTGCTGACGCCTGTCGATCAGAGCGTGTTCAACCGGCTCGCGGTGTTCCGTGGGGCGTTCAGTCTCGACGCCGCCCGAGCCGTCGTCAGCGACGGCGAGCTCGACGCCGACGACGCCGAACTGGCGGTGTTGGCACTGCTGGACCGGGCGCTCCTCGCCGAACGAGCCCAGGAACCGACGCGGCGTTACCTGATGCTCGACACGGTCCGTCGCTATGGAGTCGAACACCTCGAACGCGACGGATGCCTCGACCGCGCGGCCGAGCGCCACGCACGCTGGATCCTCGACCAGACCGAGCGTGCCGCCTGCGGCCTGGCCGGACCCGACGAGGCCGCGTGGGCCACAACGATTGCCGACAGTCTCGACGAGCTCCGCGCCGCCCACTGTTGGCTTGTCGGCCACGATCTCGATGGTGCCCTCCGGCTCACCGCGGCACTGCGCCCCTACGCCCTCTGGCGAGGGCACTCCGAGATGTTCCGCTGGGCCGAGGTCACCGCCGCGGCGGCGTCCGGCACCGGCTCGCCGCTGCTTGCTCAAGCATTGCTGGCCGCGTCGACCGGAGCATGGCAGCGGGGCGACCTTGCCGGTGCCCGTGCCGCCGCAGATGCGATCCCCGGCGCCGGCCCGCCCGCCCACACGCGTCGGGCAGCGCTCGAAGCGTCTGCCGACGTGGCGCTCCTCACCGGCGAGCTCGACCGCGCCGAAGCTGAGTTCACCGAGGCGTACGAGATGGCACGCGCGGCCGGCGACGCGCTGCAGGCGGTATGGGACATCGGGAGCGCAGCAGTCGCGGCCAGCTATTCCGGCGAGACCGAACGCGCCCTGCACCTGGCCGCCGCTGCGTCAGATGCGGCCGTAGGATGCGGCAGCCCCTCGGCGCGAGCTTTCGCCCACTTCGCCGCGGGCGAGATCCTCGCGCGAGATCAGCCGCACGCTGCGGAAACTCACCTCTGGCAAGCGCTCGAGCACGCCGCGGTCGCCGACAGCCGCTTTGTCGCCGGTCTGGCCGAAGTGGCGCTGGCCGCGTCGCGCAGCCGCCAGCACGACATTGCCGCCGCGCTCACGCACTGCCGATCGGCGATCGCCCGCTGGCATCGAGCCGGCGCCTGGACTCCGCTGTGGGTCACCATCCGCACCCTGATCGCGCTCCTCGTGCGTGCCGCTGCCCTCGAGGACGCCACAGTTTTGCTCGCCGCTGCGCAGTCGGCCCGCACCGGCGCGCCATCCTTCGGGGTCGACGCCGCAACCATGCAGAACTTTGCCGAGCAGCTCCGCAGTGCGCTCGGTGACGACACATTCGAACGGTACCTGGCGTCAGGTCGGTCGATGAGCGAGGAGGAGGCACAGCAATTCGCGGTCGAAGCGCTCGAACGCGCCTCCACGACGTTGTCCGCGCAGTAGCGATCGCACAATTTTGACGGACGTCTCATGGTTTCACGCGACGTGGAGAAACCGGCGAGGCGCCCACGACGATCCGCGTTGAACAAGAGACCCACCGCCGACTGATCGCCATCAGCCGAGCCACTGGCCGCCCCTTGATCGACGTCCTCCGCGACGCCGAAGCGCTTGAGCGCGCTCGTTTCGCCACGCTCGTGGCGGCCCAACTCGACGCCCTTCGCCACGACCCCGACGACTGGGCATGCTACATAGCCCAGTCCGAGCTTGCCGTCCACGATGGCCTCGCGTAACGACATCTGGCTCGTCGACTTCTCACCCAGGTCGGCGTCATCGACCTCGCCACCTCAACCACAGTCGAACGCGTTATCCGAACACTGCTCGGCTACTGACGCCAATCCACTCCCTGAGCCGGAACGCGCGGCCGTTCGACGGCACCTGGAGGAAGGGGTCACCGCGAAGCGGGCCGACGTCTGGAACGAGGTCACGGCCGAAGACTTCGTCCTCCACCGCCCGCTCGTCCCGGCTGGCCGGTCCGCCCATGTCGACGCCCTCTGCCTCCGTTGGATCGGGTTCCCGGACCTGCGGGTCGAGATCCTCGACCTCGTCGCAGAGGACGACAGGGTGGTTACGGTACGAGGGCATAGAACCGGTACATGTCGTGCTCGATCGGAAGGATGTCGACGCGGGCGAAGCCGGCTTCATGCGCGTAGCGCCTCACGACGTCAGGTCGCATGAGGACGCCGGTTCCGAAGGACCCGGTCTCGGCCATCCCCACCGGCAGGCAGTGCAACGAGCTCGCGCCGTAGAGGAACCGCTCGAACGGTATGTCGGATTCGGCAAAGTGTGGTTGACCTGCGGTGTTGTGCGGGGGCTGGGGGTTTCGTCCCGCCGTTTTCTTGGTGTATCCCCTGGTCAGGGCATATGTGATGGTGGAGCTGGTGGAATCGAACCCCTCCGCGCTGTTGCGTGTCGTACCTGGTCAAGGGCTATCACCCCTGGCCAGGGTGCTTGCCACGTGATGTCCCGACGACGTTGCCCTTGGTGTTCGTCATGGTCCGGTCTCCCCTGAGCGGGTGAGCGGTAGTGATTTCGCATCGACATCGCGTGGATCGCCATTTCACGTCCATCTTCGGAGTGGAGCACGATCATCGCGAGCGTGTTGTCGGCGCAGTCGAGCCCCAGGTCCAGGGCCAGCAGCGGCGAGTCAGGGTCGCACAAGTCAGGTGTCGCCGTAGGCACGTGTTTCTGCGGCGGCTCCGGGGTGGGTGACTGCGCCTTTGCCGGCGGGCCCGACGTTGTTGGCGTAGCGCCAGAGTGCACCTGATCCGTAGTCGTGTGTTCTGGGTGTCCAGCGCTCGCGACGTGCCGCTAGAGTCTGCTCGTCGAGGCGGACGTTGATGGTGCCCGTGTTGGTATCGATGTCGATGATGTCGCCGTCTTCGATGAGGGCAATCGGGCCGCCGACGGCAGCTTCGGGCCCGATGTGGCCGACACACAGACCTCGGGTTGCCCCCGAGAAGCGGCCATCGGTGAGGAGCGCGACCTGGTCGCCCATGCCCTGACCGTAGATCGCTGAGGTCGTCGACAGCATTTCTCGCATACCGGGGCCGCCCCGGGGACCTTCATAGCGGATGACGAGGACTTGTCCGGGCTCGTAGCGTTGCTCGATCACGGCGGCAAAGGCGTCTTCTTCGCGGTCGAAGACTCGGGCTGGCCCACTGAAGGTCAGGGTGTTCAGCCCGGCGACTTTGACGATGGCGCCTTCCGGGGCAAGGTTGCCTGCAAGCCCGACCAGTCCTCCGGTGGGAGACAAGGGGCACGTCGTGGGGTGGACGACGTCTTGGTTGGTTGGGACTCGGACATGCGCCAGGTTCTCGGCCAACGTGTGTCCGGTGACGGTCAGGCAATCTCCGTGAAGATAGCCCCCCTCTAGAAGTGCGCGCAGCACGATCGGCACGCCGCCGATGTCATGGACATCTTTCGCTAGGTACCGCCCGCCGGGCTTGAGGTCGGCAATCAACGGCGTCCGACGAAAGACAGCCGCGACGTCGAAGATGTCGAAGTCGATACCTGCCTCGTTGGCGATCGCCGGGAGATGAAGCGCAGCGTTTGTCGAGCCACCCGTCGCAGCGACGACTGCTGCTGCGTTCTCCAAGGCACGTCGGGTCACGATGTCGCGTGGCCGGATTCCGCTGGCGATGAGTTCCATTACGACCTGACCGGACTGTTCGGCGTAGCGGTCGCGGGACTCATAGGGAGCCGGGGTGCTTGCCGAGCCGGGGAGGGCGAGGCCGATCGCTTCTGATACGTAGGCCATGCTGTTGGCGGTGTACTGGCCGCCGCACGAGCCGGCCGACGGGCAGGCGACGGTTTCGAGTTCGTTCAGGTCGGCGTCGGTGATGGTGCCGGCGGCGTGAGCGCCGACTGCTTCGAACACGTCGAGCACGGTGACGTCGCGGCCGCGGAACCGGCCCGGCAGGATCGAGCCACCGTAGAGGAACACCGACGGGACGTTGAGGCGTAGCATCGCCATCATCAGCCCGGGCAGGGTCTTGTCGCAGCCGGCAATCCCGACCAATGCGTCGTAGCAGTGCCCTCGAACGGTCAGCTCCACCGAGTCGGCGATGACTTCTCGGCTCACCAGTGACGCCTTCATCCCGGCGTGGCCCATCGCGATTCCGTCCGTGACGGAGATCGTGGTGAACTCCCGCGGCGTTCCGCCGCCCGCGACGACACCACGTTTCGCCGCTTGGGCCTGACGGCCGAGTGAGATGTTGCACGGGGCAGCTTCGTTCCAGGTCGTGACGACCCCGACGAAGGGTTGCGCGATCTCACGGGCAGACAAGCCCATGGCATAGAGGAATGATCGATGCGGGGCCCGTTCCGGGCCGACGGTGGTGTGTCGGCTCGGCAGTCGCAACTTGTCGAAGCCGCTGGGAGCGGGGCTCTCAGTCGAGTTCGACGTCGATGCACCTGTGGCTGCGGACGACTGGGGGCTGCGCCGGTCTGGCTCCATTGTCGAGGCGGGATCAAAGGGCCAGTCGAGGATGGCACGAAGATGAACGGCGTACAGCGACTGGTCGGTCGCGGCGCCGGGCGCGAGATGGGCCTCGGGGCCATAGGTGACATCGTCGACCAAGAGTCGGCCGTCATGGCTGTGTAGGAACTTGACGGTGACGATTCCGGTTGCGTCGAGCCCATCGACGATCGACGTTGCTGTCGCGAGCGCGCGCTCCTTGATCGACACTGCGTCCGGCGATGGACAGCGCGGTTGGCAGACCTGCGCGGTGGTCGCGACCACCGAGCAGACGAACTGATGGCCGGAGGGGCGACGGGCGATTACCACGGTGAGTTGGGGAGCCAACGGTTCGCATGCTTCGAGCAGCCACAGCTGTCCGATGCTGTTGGCCCATACCTCGTCCAGCACGCTGTAGGGCCGTAGCAGGTGGACATCGGGCTCGGTTGTTCCCCAACGCGCCGCGCTGAGGCGGACCGGCCAACCGTGGTGTTGTGCGAAGCGTGCCACTGCCTCGGTGTCGCCTGAGTCGATCTCTTCGAACTCGGCGAAGTCGAAGACGCAGTCCTGAAAGACGTACCGGGCTGCGAGCGGGTCCTGGGCGACACGAATCGTCGCGGGGTTGGGTCGCAGTGTCGGCCCAGTGGCCTCGAGGAGAGCGGAGTAAGTTCGGTGATCGCAACCGTTGCCGAGGATGATCACGGCGGACCTGGCGATCAGCTCGCCGAGCGTGTCAGCGGCGAAAGGAGCCGAGGCTTCTCCGATCGTTTCGGACGGCTGCGCCGAGTCAGGGGTGAGAACCACCAAATCGATGCCGAGATCTGCGGCCGCCTGCTGGAACCTGCGCGCCGGTTCGCCTCCGCCGACGTAACCGACCGGAACCGTTCGTGTGGCCGAATCGCAGCGCCCGTCCAGCGCGTGGCCGATACGCAGACCGGTCGGAGGCGGACCGGAGCTCACGGGTTGCACCATTCGCAGCGGGCAGGGTCGGCCATCGTTTGTTCCCGGTCCACTGTCAAGATCGCTGGGCACCGAGCACACCCGAAGATGTCAGCTCGCGGGACCGGGACTCTCCGACCACAGTGCTCACAGGGCAGACCGAACTCGAGCCGGATGGTTCCCCAACCCGGCGTGTCGCACTGCGGGCAGCACGAGGCAAGTCTCAATGCGAGACGCTCGGCTGCTCGGGCGATGATCGGGCGCCGGGTCGGGCACTGGTGCGCCCGCAGGTCGGTCTCGACCCGAGCCCGCTTGTTCGACGACACCGCGGCGCACTCGCCGACGGCCAGCGTGAGCTCGTGACGCGTCCGGATGCCCTTGTAGATCGGTTGCGTCGCGCCGGCTGCGGGCCTGACGGTCATCGCGTGCGCAGGGAATTGACCGCGTCGGAGTAGGTCGTCAATGTCGTCGTCGGGGCTGATGTCAGCGGACACGGCGGTGATGTCCAAGCTGGTTTCGGTCTCACCGACGATGATGCCGAGTTCGTCATCGACGAGGACAACGAGCTCGACGGCAACGTTGATGAACGGTGCGTTTGGGTGTGGCCCGATGCTCCCTTCGGACGCGAGCCCTATCGAGCAGCGCGCGGCCCGCATGCCGAGGCGTGCTTTGGCGATCGCCGTGTCCCACGCCGACTCGCTTCTGGCGATGTCGCCGGTGAAGGTGCCGAGCTGGTCGGTGTCGACGGGAATGGTGTCGACGATCAGCCCGACATGAAGCGCGAGGGACGGCTCCACAAGCGGGAGTTTGTCGTGCTTGGTGCTGAGCACGGCTCGGTGGGCGTGATACGGGTGCGAGATTCGGACTTGGCCGGCCTCGTTTCGGTGGTCGGTGATGGCGCGCTCGATCCGGTCCGTTGGCATCGAGTTCAGTCTTCGCCTTGGGCCTTTGTGAAGCTGGGCTGGCCGTCGAAGTACTGCAGGAGCTCGACGTGGCACCAGGGGAGCTCGGCTTCCACGCGTCCGACCAGGTCGCGAACCTCGGCGAGGGTAACGGGCTGGTCAGCGCGGCGGATGAACCGGCAGCGATACTGGTCGACGACGTCGATGTTGCGGTTGCCGTCCGGGTAGACCTTGGTGCCGCGGTTGGAGATCATCTTCAACTTCAACGCGCTTCCCTCGGCAAGACGTTCGAGCACCGGGCCGAGCTGCTCGGGATACCAGCCGGTCTCGACGAAGATGTCGGTCCCGACGATCTCACGGGTCGCCGGCCGCACCGTGACCGGATCGCGCAGCGCTGGCGGGATCTGGATCGGCTGGGCGCGTCGCACGGTGTAGCCGTCGACACGAGCGCCGAGGTTGCCGATGATCGCCTTCGTGTAGTCGCTGGTCGAGACCCCATGGTCGTAGCCCACGACGTCACCGGTCAGGGTCCCCTGTTGCAACGTCGAGAGCACGGCGTGCTCGACGGTCTCAGCGGCCTCGAACTCGCCCAGGTACTTGAGCATCATCACTGCCGACAACACCACCGCCGACGGGTTGATCACGTTGCGCCCGGCGTATTTCGGGGCTGAGCCGTGCACCGCTTCGAAGATCGCAACGTCACTGCCGAGGTTCGCCGACGGGGCGAACCCGAGACCACCAACGAGAGCCGACGTGAGATCGGAGATGATGTCGCCGTTCATGTTGGTCGTGACGATCACGTCGAACTGCTCCGGCTTCTTCACCAGCTGATGCGCACAGTTGTCGATGATCACGTGCCAGGCTTCGATCTCCGGGTACTCCGGCGCGATCCGCTCGAACGACCGCTTCATCTCGCCTTCGGTGAGTTTCATGATGTTCGACTTCGTCGCACACGCCACCGAACGGCGGCCCTCGCTGCGAGCGAATTCGAACGCAAGACGCACGATCTTGTCGCAGCCTTTGCGCGAGATCAGCTTCAAGCACTGTGCGACGCCAGGGGTCTGCATGTGTTCGATCCCGGCGTACAAGTCCTCCACGTTTTCTCGGACCACAACAAGATCGATCCCACTGCCGCTATAGCGGGTCGTCACACCGGGCAGCTCGCGCACTGGACGAATATTCCCGTAGGTCTCGAACAGCTTCCTCAGCGTCACATTGGCCGACTTCTCCCCGAAGCCGACCGGCGTACCCAGCGGTCCCTTGAGCACAACACGGTTCCGGTTGATCGATTCGATCGTGTCCTCCGGAACCCCTGATGCGACTCCGGCCTCGAAGATCCGCTCACCTGCGTGACGCTCCTCCCAGTCGATGTCAACACCGACCGCGTTGACGATGTCGATTGCGGCATTGACGCATTCCGGCCCGATCCCGTCACCGGGGATCACGGTCACGGTGCGGCGGGTGGAGGTAGTCATGAGAGCACCAGATCCTTGTTCGAGAAGTGGGTCGACAGGTGATCGACGCTGACGATGTCGAACTCGCGGTCAACCCGATGCTGCAGCTCGATCACGCTCCGGTATCCAACTGCGAGGTCAGGGCGGACCAGACCGAATCGGCAGCAGTGCCGCCCGGGGCCGGCCGCTTGCACCGACGACACCGCGAACGGCCCTCCCAACGTCAGTAACCGGAGCAAGGCCGCGACATCGTCGCTCGCAGCCTCCGAATCGATCTCGATGCAAGCTTCCTGAACCAACACGATCTCTCCTGTTCGTTAAACCATGGTCAGTACACCATGTTTTAAGGACCGTGTCAAACGTCTCGGGCTTCAGTCGACAGGTCCAGTACTCTGCAGGCCATGGTCAGTCGATTCGCCGAAGAGCCGGCCGAGGTTCCCTCGTGGACCTTTCTGACCAACCACGCCCACGTCCTGATCTGTATCGCCCAGAACCCCGAGGTTCGCCTCGCTGAGATCGCCCGCAAAGTCGGCATCGGCGAACGCGCCGTCCACAGCATCGTCCATGACCTTGTCCAAGCTGGATACGTCAACCTGTCCAAGAACGGCCGCCACAACGTCTACCAAGTCCGCCTCGACCGGCCCCTCCGTCACCCGCTCGAAGCCAGTCACCAGATCATCGACATATTCGGTCCCCTCACGGTGACCACCTGACAATGACCATGGGCAACCATCGCGGGGGTCGACGACGGGCTCGACACCAGCATCGACCGAAAGGGAACCGAAGGCCTGGTGTGGGCGGCCATGGAAGAGAGTGCACTCAGTGATCGAAGACAGGGAGCGCGTCGGCCGGCGGCACGGACGGTTCACCGGCACCCAGCACACTTTGGGCGAAATCGATAACGGCACCACTCATCACCCCGGATTCCTCGCTGAGCAGGAAGCAGAAGGTGCGCGCAACCTCGAGCGGCTTCAGTAGCCGACCGTACGGTTGCGTCGATTCTGCGGCGGCCAGCCATCCGTCCGGCGCGCCGTGGTATTGACGCTGCATCCGGTCTTCGGCCGGTGTGTCCATCCAGCCCAAGCTGACCTGATTCACGCGGATGTGATCGCGCATCAGTGAGTAGGCCAGGTTGCGGGTCATCGTCGCCAGCGCACCTTTGGAGACCGCGTAGGGAAACAGCGTGGGTTGTCCGCCATGGCCGGTCGTGCTGCCGATGGTGATCATCGAGCCCGCGACCCGCTCGCGACGCATGATCCTCGCAGCACCTTGCATCAACAGGAATGGGGCGCGCACGTTGACGTCGAGCAACAGATCCCACAACTCGACGGTGGTGTCCCACACCGTGCCGCGATCGGTGACAGCAGCAGCATTGACGACGCCGTGCACGACACCGAACGTGGCGTCGACCTCAGCGATCACTGCGGCGCATTGGTCGGCGCTGGCGAGTTCGGCGGCGACGAAGATTGCTCGGCAACCGTCGCCGTCGAGCTCGGAGGCCACGACCTGACCGAGCTCGCGATTCCGATCGACGATCACGAGGCCGGCGGCTCCTCGGTCACGGACAAGTCGAGCCGTCGCCTCACCCAAGCCTTGAGCGGCGCCAGTGACCAAGACAACCTTGCCGTTCAGCGAAGCCGAAGCGGACTGCCAATCGGTCATCAAGAGAAACTATAGCCTCGGCCACTCAGCCACGTCACCGGCGCATCATGGCTACGGTGCAACCATGTCCATTGAGCTTCCGGTGCTGTTCTTCGATCGCGATCTGCCTGAGGAGTTCCGCGATCTCGTCCAGGGCCGGGCTGTACCCGTCGGGCCCGATCACGTCGACCTCGCCCGAGCCGACGCTGTCGTCGCCGGAATGCATCGGTGGGATGCCCAGGGGATGGCCGCCGGCCCGAGCCTGCGAGTGATCTCGCGGACCGGCGTGGGCTACGACACGGTCGACGTCACCGCAGCGACCGCCGCCGGCATCACCGTGTGCTACGCCCCGATGGCACCGACGGTGTCGACGGCCGAGCACACGATCGCCCTGATGATGGCCGTCACCAAGTTCCTGCGCTCAGCGCATGACAGAGCCCGCGAGGGCCTTGCCGGCGGCCCGGCAACCGCTCTGGAACTCGACGGACGCACGTTGGGGCTGCTCGGTTACGGACGCATCGCCCGCCGCGTCGCGGTCGTGGGCAAGGCACTGGGCATGACCGTCATCGCGCACGATCCGCTCGTCGCCGAGGACGACACTGGCGTCACGCGACTCGTGGCCTTCAACGAGCTCTTCGAAGGCAGCGACGTGCTGTCGCTGCATGCACCGGCCACGTTGGCGACGCGCCATGTGGTGAACACCACGACCCTTGCAATGATGCGGCCGGGCGGGTACGTGATCAACTGCGCCCGTGGTGGCCTAGTCGACCAGGACGCGCTGCTGCTCGCGCTCGACACCGCCCACCTCGCCGGCGCCGGCCTCGACGTCACCGAACCCGAACCGCTGCCGGTCGGACATCCTCTGCTCACCCATCCCCGCGTGATGGTCACGCCGCACATAGCGTCGGGCACGGTAGCCGGGCGCCGCCGCCTGTACGAGCACGCGATCGACAACGCGCTCACGACCTTGGCCGGCACACCCACCAACGTCGTGCCCGAACAGGCTGACCGGCAACAGGCCGCTCCAACCGACCGGACCGGCTGACTTGGTCACGCCACCGTGGTAGAACAGTTTCGATGAACCTTCGAGAACTGTGGTCCGATCGGCAACCGACCTTCGGAGCGTGGCTCGGCGTCGCCTCGCCCGTCAGCGCGGAAGCAACGGCACGGGTC
>JAYUCY010000062.1:0-9761 GCA_043740085.1 Ilumatobacteraceae bacterium | reverse complement strand
GTGGTGTTGAACGTGACGGTGACGGGGCCGTCTGATGCTGGTTATCTGACGATCTTTCCGTGTGGCTCGGCGCAGCCGAACGCGTCGAGTTTGAACTTCGTTGCGGGTCAGACGATTCCGAACGCGGTGATTTCGAAGGTTGGGGTGGGTGGCAAGGTGTGCATCTTCACGTCTGCTGGGACGCATCTGTTGGTCGACTCCAACGGATACTTCCCTCCCGGCTGACGCGACGTGCTGCGCACCCGGTTCACAGAGATGTTCGGGCTCACCTACCCGGTGATGTCGGCGCCGATGGCTCTGCACAGCGGAGGAACGGTCGCGGCGGCGGTCTCCACCGCGGGTGGATTGGGCTCGTTCGGCGGGATACATCCTGAGAAGGGGCCGGCCTGGATCCGAGACGAGATCGCCATCATCCGGGCGCTCACCGACCGGCTCTTTGCAGCCGGCTTCATCACGCCCTTCCTGGGGTTCGCAGCCTCGCTCTTTGACGCTGTCATTGGCGAACGGCCTGCGGCGGTAGCCCTCTCGTTCGGGGAGCCCGGACCATGGATCGATCAGGTCAAGGCCAGTGGCGCCCGAGTGATCTGCCAGGTGCAGAGCTACGTCGACGCGGAGCTTGCGGTCGTGGCCGGCGCCGACGTGCTCGTAGCCCAAGGTGCCGAAGCGGGCCTCCACCTCGCTAGTCCGGCGCCGGCCGCGAAGCTGACGCACCTGATCGAGACGGCACATCATTGGCCCGCCGGCTGAGCCGCTCTGACCCCGGTTTCGGCTCACGTCGGCGGCGCCGCTATGTGCAGACTCTGATGACCCGGTGCGGGCCTGCGGACGAGGCCCGGATCGCCGGAGTCGGGAATTGTGTTACCGTCCCGCCGTGGAGAGCCGGCGACAGTGAGGATCCTTCGGGCCTTGGCGATCGCTGGTGTCGGTGCGCTGTGCGTCTCGTGTTCCAGCTCGTCTGATCGATCGGCACCGACGACGACGCCAGACACGCAGGAGTCGACTTCGCAAGAGACGGTGAACGTCACGTCGGCGAGCGAGGCGCCGACGGATCCGGCTTTCGCGCTCGCCACGTTGAACGGAGAACTCGAAGCGCTCACCGATCAGCTCGGCGATCCCGCGATCGCCGCCGCGGCTCGCGCCGTGCTCGAAGATGGCGGGGCCGATCCTCCGCTGCGTTTCGCAGCGACCTATGTGTGGGCGAACGTCGGGGACGATCCCTCGGTTCTCGTCCCGTTGCTCGCCGACACCGATCACGCCGTTGTGATCACCGCTGCGATCGGCATCATCGCCCAGGGCGGGATCGACGGCTTCGCGCCACTGATCGCGGCGCTCACCACGAGCACGCCCCTCGCCTACTACGACACCGGCGAGCCCGAGTGGTCGGCCGCGACCGTCGCGCTCGTGCAGTTCACCGGAGTCGCAACGAATGGACCCCCGTTCGACGCCGACGCCGGACAGCTCCTCCTCGCCCAACAGCGCTGGCAGTCGTGGCTCGAGCAGAATAGGGCCACGCTCACCTTTGACGCGGCGATCGCACAATGGAGCACGGCGTGAACCGGCGCCGCGTCATGGCGGTGCTGATGTCGGTCTTCTTCGTCGTCGCGGCAACGGTCGCACCGTACCGGTTGGCGCCAGTCTCCTCGGGTGCGAGCAGTGCCGTCACGTGGACGGTCGACCACTCCAGCAAGGTGATCACCGTGACGGTGAAGTTGACGTTCACCGGCCGGAACCTGCGCGGCGAGGTCTTGGAATCAGCGAGCGACATCGTTTCGTTCCAGAACAGGGTGACCGCAATCGAAGATGCGATCCGGAGGGTCTGGGACGGCCAGCACTTCAAGTGCTACACGATGAAGGTCGTCATCACGTCTCGGGTGCTCGCGTCGTCTTCCGGAACCGCCGGGGACGAGTCGCCCATCACGCTGCTCCACACTCGGACGCCGTCGATCCGCCGCGCGTTCTTCGGCACACACAACACGGATCCGCTCAGCGAAGACCCGAGTGATGCGTACGAGGCGACGACTGGTTCGATCAATGGGACGAGCGTGTGGCCACTCATGGCGGCTGACTCCGTGTACGGGAGGCTGTTCGGCAGGATCCTCGGTCTCGACTCGACGTACGACCCGGTCAGCGGTCAGGCCGTTCTCGGCGCTGCAAACGATGTGATGTCGGGCGGCTCGGGCACGGTCTCGCCGGAGACCATGACGCGATTGATCCGGCGCAGCACCCTGAGGCAGTCCGAGCTCACGTGCCCGCTCACGGCTGACCTCATCAAGGGGCCGTACATCGTCACGTTCTTCGCCGTCGCCCAGTTCGGTGCTCACGCCTGGATATGCGACTACGACCCCCCGAGCAGCCTCCCTGCGCCGGGCAAGATCGTGACGTTCACCGGGTCGTTGGATGTCTCCGGCGACTGGGCCACGCTGATCGGAAGCGGATCCGTTTCGGGCCCGGCGCCGGTCACGGCCACCTGGGACCCTCGAGAACCGATGATCGACTTCAGGTCGGGTGGATTCGTGATGCGGCAGGGAGTGGGCTGGACATCGATGGGGCTCGTTCCCGTCGGCAACGTGTTGCTCGTCGGCGGGAGCCCACCCCTGGCGACCACGGGACGCTTCTCGTTCACCAACGGTGCGCCGGAATGCAAGTGATCCGCTCGCTTCGCGCATGCGCGGTCGGCGTGACCGCGCTGGCGGGTTCGAGCGTGGCGCTCGCGGGTTCCGCGTCGACGCAGCCGCTGCCTTCCGCGGAGGCGCTTGCCGCAGTCGTGGCGCTCGGGCTACCGTCACACGCCCTGCCGACACCAGGTGATCAACAGATCGGCGAGCACCGCTGGGCCCGGGCCGGCACCTGCGACGCCGTTCGAGCCGGCTACCACGCACCGGACGCTCCAGTCCCCGCAGGATCCACGCTGACGGACGACGTGTTCGGCACGATCACCGTTCAGTCGCCGTACGGCGTGAACGGGATCCTCCTCGAGGACCAGAGCATCGCCGGACGATGCGTCTACTCCATCGAACGATCACCAACAGTGCGCGCGTCTGTGCCAGGCCTGGTCATCGCTGATCAGTTCTCACCCGTGGCGTGCACGACACTCCTCGGGTTCGACGCAACGATCCTCACCCTGATCACAGATCGGGGTGAGTGGACGGCGTTCGTCGTTCAACCCGAAGGCGAGGCGTTCACCGCCGGCATCGCACCCGGCCCGAAGAACGTCGTCACCAAGCTGAGCGAACTCCCTCCGGAGGGTATCGAGGCGCACGGCGATGCGACTCTGGTGAATGATCACCTCAGCTTCAGCGGCACCAGCGCACTCGGCCCCGTGACGATCGAGGCAAGCTGCACCCCCGACCAGCTCTTGCAGGAACCTCCTTGATGACCCAGCCCCTCACAGGACGGAAACCAAGGATCGGCACCAACGAAGCCGCACCTGACGGGCCATATTGCAGTGGCCGATCAGCGCGGGCCCTTGCTTACCCACGCCTGGTCAGCGATGGTGGAGACGACTTCGGGAGGGTTTGAAAGCCGTCCCATAAGGTCCACTCGTTGTTGTCGATTTCACAACGATCTGGCGCGTTTGCCCTGGTCGGGGGCAGGGTTTGAAAGAGGAGCCGAAGGTTTCCTCTGTCCGGTCTCCAGTGCTTCGTGCCCAGCTGCTTCCGACCCGCCGAGCCGGGCGAGCGCGGCTTGCAGTACTCCACTGTCGCTCGCCGAACGAGGTACAGTTCGGGGCGTGGAGCAGAAGGTGTGGACCGCAGCAGAACTGGAGAGGCTCAGCCCTGCCGAGCGCCACGCCCTTTTTGATGCCAGCGTCGTCACCGATCTCGACCAGGCACCCCAGGATTTGATCGAGCGGACCCGTTCTAGGATTCACCAGCGGATTGCCCAGTCCGAGGCTCAGCGAGGGTGAGCGGTGAGCGTCGCGATGTGCGCGCGACGCTTGAGTTCTTCCAGGACCTTGATCGACAACTCCGCGGTGAACGTGGACCGAGCGGCGAGCCGTCGACCAACGATTTCCAGACGTTGGAGTTGCTGGAGATCGTCGAACGCTTCGCGACCGGCTTGATGATCTGGCCGAACTCATCCCTGGGAGGCGCGACTACCGCGTGCTGATCTCGACCGGCGTGCTTGCGCGTGCCTACTCCGTCGTCGGCCAACTGGGACGAGACGGGGCAGTCGAGCTGGTTTCGCTCGAGATCGACGTGGGGCACGACTGGACGTAGCCGACAAGGGCTCTGCTATCGGCAATGAGCACCAGGGCGATCTACACGTCTGGGAGGGTAGAGGGTCTGCCGGGTCGGCGAAGCTGGATGCCGGTCTTGGTGAGCTCCCGGCGCAGGGTGGTCGGGTTGATGCCGTGATCACCGCACAGGCTCGTCATCGGTTCGCGAGAGAGATACCTTCGTGTGGCCGTTGCGGGGAGCTCATCGGTGAGCTTGCGCACTGACGCTCGACCCGGGACATCTCGACGTCGAAGGTGTCGCAGTGCTGTGTCCCGGCTGATCCCGAAGGCTGCCGCAAGCTGGCGAACGTTGATCGCCTGATCCGCAGTCCGGCCAACACCCACACCGAGGTCGATTCGGCCGCCTGAGAGGACGTCGAAGCTGATCGTCGCCCGGGCAACCGTGACCGGACTCCGCCAGGTCAGGTTTGTAGTGAGCATCCCGAGCCTGATGCGTGTTGTGAGTTGGATCAACGCGGCCAGGACGGGCCAGCCGTCGAGCCAGGCCGTTCCGGCTCCGCGTAGTACAAGAGATGGTCACCGACGTAGAGCGCGTCATAGCCGAGCTGCTCACTCAGAACAGCGGGCTCCGTCATCGATGCGATGTCGAATGGGTAAGCGATCAGGCTGAGGCGAGTCCGGCGTTCGGGGGCAGTCAGCCGTTGCGTGAGCGGGTCGGTGGCAGACTGCGTAGATGGGTTTGTCGGGGGGTGTGGGGTGACGGTTCGTCCGTCGGGCACGGTGACGTTTCTGTTCACTGATGTCGAAGGTTCCACCAGGTTGTGGGCGGCCGACTCGGATGCAATGTCGGCGTCGTTGCAGATGCACGACCGGATCCTGCGTGGGGCGATCGAGTCGTTCGGTGGCTATGTGTTCACCACGGCGGGCGACTCGTTCGCTGCTGCTTTCGCCCGTGCCTCGGACGCGGTGGTTGCTGCCGCACAGGCCCAGCGCGAGCTTGCTGGGGCCGCGTGGGGGTCGGGGCCGGCGCTGCGGGTGCGGATGGGGATGCACATGGGCGAGGCCGAGGAGCGCGGCGGCGACTACTTCGGTCCGGTGGTCAACACGGCGGCCAGGGTGGAAGCGGCTGGTCATGGGGGGCAAGTGTTGATGACCGCCGCTGTGCGGACGACGGCCCGCGTCGAGGCGACCGACTTGGGTGTGCATCAGCTGCGCGACGTCGACGAGCCGATCCATCTGTACCAGTTCGGCGAGGGCGAGTTCCCGAGGCTCCGCGTCGTCGATGCAGCGCTCACGAACCTGCCCGTTCGCCCGACTCGTCTGATCGGGCGTGATGACGAGGTGGCCAAGGTACGTCATCTGTTGGCGACCAACCGCTTGGTCACGATCACGGCGGTCGGTGGCTCAGGCAAGACCCGGCTGTCGATCGCAGTCGGTGAGGCCGAGCTGCCGCATCGTCGGGGTGGCGTGTGGTTCGTCGACCTGACGGCAGTGATGAGCGGCGCCGACGTGCCGGCCGCGATCGCCAGCGCTGTCGGGCTGGTGTTGACGAACGCGATGGCGACCGAGCAACTGATCGAGTTCCTGTCGGGGACGTCGGCCCTTGTGATCCTGGATAACTGTGAGCACTTGATCGACGAGTGTGCCCAGTTCGTCGCGAGTGCCCTCGCTGTCCGGGGCGAGGTGGCGTTCCTCGCCACCAGTCGCGAGTTGCTCGATGTCGAGGGTGAGCGCACGGTCGTGCTGGGGACGCTGCCGTGCGACTCGGCGGACTCGGCCGGTGTGCGGCTGTTCCTTGATCGGGCGACGGCACTCGACCCTGATTTCGAGCTGACGGAGGCGAACGCGGACACCGTCTCCACCCTGTGCGCACGGCTTGATGGGATGCCCCTGGCGATCGAGCTGGCTGCGGCGCGGATCACGGTGCTCACCCCGAGCGAACTGCTGTCAGGGTTGGACGATCGTTTCCAGTTGCTGGCCGGTGGGCGGCGTCGCCAGCGTCAGCGCACCCTGGAGGCGACGCTCGACTGGAGCTACGACCTGCTCGACCTCGACGAGCAACAGGTGTTCCGGACGTTGGGTGTGTTCGTCGACGGCTTCGATCTCGACGCGGTCGCGGCGGTCGCCGGGGTGTCACGTCAGACCGCGACTTCGTTGGTCGAGGCGCTGATTGCCAAGTCGCTGGTCACTCGCAGCGAGCACCGCCAGGGGGCGCGCTTCCGCCTGCTGGAGACGGTGAAGGCGTATGCAGAAGACCGGTTGGTCGACGCCGACGAGGCCGCCGGGGTGCGCACGGCACACCTGGCCTACTTCCACCGAATCGCCACGGTCAACGGGCGCGATCTGGGTGGAGAGCTGCGGCTCGGGATCCGGCTGCGCGACGATCGCAGCAACATCACGTCGGCGTTCGAGTGGGCGGCGAGTACCGACCAGTGGACCGTCGCCGGTGAACTCGCCATCGGAGCCCGCGCAACGTATGACGTGTTCGGTCACATGCTCGAGGTCCGATCGCTCCTCGAGCGAACGATCGATCGGTGCCCAGCCGACGACCCTGGGTTGGTCGACGCGCTGCGATATGGGTTGCTGATGCCGTGCGCGATGTTGAGCGACTGGGCGGCCTTCAATCGCCATGCACGTGAGCTGAGCGGCTCGACGAATCCGGTCTACCGGGCTTCCGGGCGGGGGATGGAAGCCTGGATCGCAGCGCACGCCGCACCGGATCGCGTCCCGTCGCTCTGGACTCTCGCGCAGACCGCTCTCGACGAAGCGATGCGGCACGGTTCGCGCCCAGGCTTCAATGCCGCGGCGACGCTCCGCGGCGTTCGTGGCCTGCATGCCGCCTACAGCGGCGACTTCGCGACCGCACTCCGCGAGCTGCAGACTTCGCTAGCGATCAACGAGCGGATCGACTTCTTCCCGGCGCCCAGAGCCGAGTCGACGTTGCGGCTCGCCGGCGTCTGCCAGATCATCCTGGGCATGCCCACCCAGGCACTCGAAACGGTGGCCGAGTTGGATGCCTACGGGCTCGCCTTCTACGACGGAGCCGAGGTGCGTACGCTTGCCCACCTCGAACTGGGCGACATCGACGCGGCGACGCATCACCTGAGAATCCATGCGGCCCGTGGACGGACGGGTCGCTACTCGGGTGAGGCCAACGACAGCGTTCTGCTGCTCGCCGCGCTGGCGCACGCCGAGAGTGACATCGCGAGATCCCGCGAGTTGCTGCTGCAGTCATGGTTCTGTCGAACCGACGCCACGATCATCTTCAGTCACGAACTCGCGCGCCGCCTGGAAATCACCGATGAACACGAGCGGTGCCAGCGTCGGGCAGTCACGTTCGGGTCGCGGGGTCCCGAGGGCATCAATGGCATGCACCTGGCGATGCTGGCCCTGCGCAAGGAGCTGGCTCGGCGCGGTTGGGATTGAGCTCAGCACGGGGCGCGGACAACATCGCCTGATGGAAATCCTCACCGTTGCGGGTGAGCGGGAGTGGCAGTCCGAGTTCCTCCGGGCGGGTGTCGCCGATGTCGTGGCCGACATCATTGCGCTCGACGCGGATGGTCGTGGCAACCGAGGTTCGCACCGTTACTCGTCCCACGTGCGGATGCAGGGCGATAGGCGCACCAAAGCACCGTATGCCCCGCAGGTGCCCCGAAACCCCTGGCCCACGTTGCGACGAAATCCCGACGTGGATGGCGCGTGGCTCTTCGGTGGCCGTCATGGTCTGGCCTTGGCGGTCGAGGGCGTTGTAGCGGTCGCGGCCGATTACCTCGCGGAGGTGTTGTGCGGTGGTTGCGGAGCGCACTGGCCTTGCGTCGGGTCGGAGCGTATCGAGCCATCTCAACGGGGCCGCCCGGTTGTCACGAGGCAACTGAGGCCGCTGGTGATCGTTGCCGCCCTTGGAGAACACCTCATGCTGCGTGCGCTTACAGAAATTTCCCAGGCGTGCTGAGCGCATTCCAGCGGTCGTCGCGACACCGGGGGTTGTCCGGGTGTAGGGAACAGGGCGTGTGGGGTTCGCCGAGCAGCTCTGGGGAAGTTCACGTAAGCGCGATCAATGCGACCGTCATCGGCTCGCGAGGGGAGTGACACGGCGCCAGATCGCCCGCTCTGCGCGCCGTTATGAAGCTGACGGCGCGCGTTGTGCGAACGTACGCGTTCGATGGGGTTTCCACTCGTTGCGCCAGCGGGCGCGTCGTTCTCGACTCAGGGTTCGCGGTATGGGGTGCAACGTTGACCCGCAGGGGCAGCGCGGTGGTCCACGTATCGCTGGATCGTCGCCAACATCCGTATCGGGGAACGATCGCGTTGCGACATGAGACCAACGACTTCACGATGCGGCTCGGCCATATCGGCTACGGCATCCGACCGTCGGCGCGCCGGCAGGTCTGGCTCAGTTGCTGAGGGCGGCGGAGAGCGCTGCAAGTCGTTGTTGGTTCTCCGCTAGGTCGAGGTCACCGATGGCACTGGCTGCGGCATCGAGGTGCGCTTGCACGGCGGCCCGTTCGCCGCGGGCGAGAAGCGAAGTCGCCCAGTCGATTTGTGTGCGCGCTACCCACGGTGGTGCACCCATTTGTTCGTGTTGTCGGATAGCTGCGGCGAAGAGCTCGTCGGCCTGTTGGTGCTCACCCAAGCGGTCGAGCAGCAGAGCACGCAACCGATCGACCGCACCCAAGTAGCTACCGCCGGTCGCGAGGTGGAGCGTGGTTTGCGGCTCGAGCATGTCGGCAAGCGAGCGGCACTGCTCGTGGGAACCGATCGCCGCGGCGATCTCACTCCACAAACCCGCCGTCATCGGATATGCGGCGTCATCGGGCAGTTCCTCGCCGCGGATCAGGTCGAGACCAGCGGCGGCCTCATCGACCCTGCCTTGGGCAAGTCGGATGAACGCACCAATCGCCCGGGCCGAGCTGGTGGCGTGGCCGAGTTGTTCGGCGACGTCGGCGGTCGAACCGAGTTCAGCGAGCGTTCCTCGTTCGCGGTTGGTCATCACCCGGGTCGATGTGCTGAGGTTAATCCGCTCTGGCAGATCGAGCTGCTTCATCAGGCGCACCATCGCCCGCGATGATTCCTCAGCAAGGTCGAGTTTCCCGTCAACGGCTTTCAGCATTGTGTCGATGAGCAGCATGTTGACCATGGGTCTGTTCGAGGATTCTCCAACTACCGACTTCATTCGGGCGAGTGCGGCGTCGAGGACGTCACGTTGGCCGAGGATGAATGCGATGAAACTCCGGTTGTAGAGGAGCATCTGCACCTGCGTCGGGGCCCTCTCGATGTCGAGCGCCTCCTGCATGAACCTCGCGTGCTGCTCGGTAGTGGAACGATCGAGGCGCATCGAGGGGGGCCCCATGCGGGTGAGCACATGGGTTCGTTCGACAGGCGAGAGTGACGGCAACAGTGTGAAGAACTGGTCGAGGGCGACCCGGCGCCCCTCCAAGTCGCGCTCGAAGATCAGTTCGACAGCAAGTGTTCCGATGAGCTCGGCGCGTTGGGCATCAGTGAGCGCAGGCAACGCCAACGCCCGCCGGAGCAGAATGGTCTTGTCGAGTTCGGCCGCGTCGGTCTCGATGAAGGTTCCTCG
>JAYUCY010000061.1:0-51886 GCA_043740085.1 Ilumatobacteraceae bacterium | reverse complement strand
TTAGCCTGCCATCTCGTCATGGCTCACGAATTCATTTACACCTGTTACAAGCTGGCTCGCTTCTACCCACCGGATCGCACGGTGCTGGAGAACATCTCACTGTCGTTCTACCCCGGCGCGAAGATCGGCGTGTTGGGCAGCAACGGCGCTGGCAAGTCCAGCCTGCTCAAGATCATGGCCGGCCTTGATGACGGCTACACCGGCGAAGCCCGCCTCACCCCTGGGTTCACGGTTGGCTACCTCGCGCAGGAGCCGCAGCTCGACCCGACGAAAGACGTCAAGGGCAACGTGATGGACGGCGTCGCCGAGGTCCAGGGCCTGATCGACCGCTACAACGACGTGATGGGCATGTGGGCGGACCCCGATGCCGACTATGAGAAGGTCGGGGCGCTGCAGGCCGACCTGGAAGACAAGATCGCCGCTGCTGATGCGTGGAGCCTCGAGCGCAACGTGGGTATCGCCATGGACGCTTTGCGCTGCCCGCCCGACGACGCAGATGTCACCACGCTCTCCGGTGGCGAGCGTCGGCGCGTCGCGCTGTGCCGGCTACTGCTCAGTCACCCCGACTTGTTGCTGCTCGACGAACCCACCAACCATCTCGATGCGGAGAGCGTCGATTGGCTGGAGCGGTTCCTGCAGGAATACAGCGGCACCGTCGTCGCCATCACGCACGACCGCTACTTCCTCGACAACGTCGCCAAGTGGATTCTTGAGCTGGACCGCGGTCGCGGCATGCCCTTCGAAGGCAACTACTCCAGCTGGTTGGAGCAGAAGCAGGAGCGCATTCTGCGCGAGGAAAAGGGCAACGAAGCCCGCCAGCGCACCCTGGCCCGTGAGCTCGAATGGGTGAGGATGTCACCCAAGGCTCGCCAGGCCAAAGGCAAGGCCCGACTCACCGCGTACGACAAGTTGCAGAACGACGCCGAGGCTGCCGAGCGCGGGCCCGACAAGTTGGAGATCACCATCCCGGTCGGCAAGCGCCTGGGCGACACGGTGATCGAGGTCAAGAACCTCGGCAAGGGTTTCGGCGACAAGCTACTGGTGGAAGACCTGTCGTTCACGCTGCCCAAGGCGGGCATCGTGGGCATCATCGGCCCCAACGGTGCCGGCAAGACCACACTGTTCAAGATGCTCACCGGTCAGGAATCGCCCGACTCGGGCACCATCGTGGTCGGCGACACCGTCGAAATGGCCTACGTCGACCAGAGCCGCGACGTGCTCGATCCCGACGCGTCGGTGTACGAGGAGATCACGGGTGGCGTCGAGCACATGAAGGTCGGCAACCGCGAGATCCACGGGCGGGCGTACTGCGCCAGCTTCAACTTCAAGGGTGCCGATCAGCAAAAGCGGGTTGGCGATTTGTCCGGTGGCGAGCGCAACCGCGTGCACCTCGCGAAGGTGCTCAAGAACGGTGGCAACGTGCTGCTGCTCGACGAACCAACCAACGACCTCGACGTGGACACGTTGCGCGCGTTGGAACTGGCACTCGACGACTTCCCCGGCTGCGCGGTGGTGATCAGCCACGACCGCTGGTTCCTCGACCGCATTGCCACCCACGTGCTGGCATTCGAAGGCGATAGTCAGGTCCGTTGGTTCGAGGGCAACTTCAGCGAGTACGAGACCTGGCGCCACAAGGAGCTCGGTTCCAGCGCCGACCAGCCGCACCGAATCAAGTACAAGCCGCTGGCCCGCTGAGGGCATGAACTTCCAGACCGAGACCGACAACGAACTGGCGACTCGCCTCGCGGTTGAGGCCGGCCAACTGCTGGTCGGTCTGCGTGCCGAGCTGTTCGGGCGCGGCGCACCGTCGTGGCAGGTCATGGACACCGGCGACCTCGCCAGCCATCGTTTCCTACTGAAGGCGCTCACCGAGGCGCGGCCGGACGATGCCGTGCTCTCCGAGGAGGGCGTAGAAGATCCCCGCCGCTTCACCGCCGACCGTGTCTGGATCATCGACCCACTTGACGGCACCAACGAGTTTGGCGAACACGGACGATCAGACTGGGCCGTGCACATTGCACTGTGGGAGCGCGAAAAGTTCGCCGCCGGTTCGGTCAGCCTGCCTGCACTCGACCTTGTGTTCTCCACCGACCCCGTACCAACGCTGCCCGCGCCCGAACGCGATCGCCCGCGCCTCATCACCAGCCGCAACCGCAATCCCTACGCTGCGGTAGTAGTCGCCAACGCGTTGGGTTGCGACGCGGTCCGTCTCGGCTCAGCCGGCGCGAAGGCAATGGCCATCGTCGTGGGTGAAGCCGACATTTACGTGCATGAGGGCGGCATGTACCAATGGGACAGCGCTGCACCGGCCGCGGTGGCCTTGGCCGCAGGACTGCACGTCAGCCGCGTGGACGGCTCACCGATGGTGTTCAACGAACGCGACCCCTGGCTGCCCGACTTCCTGGTGTGCCGCAAGGAGTACGCCGAGCCCGTGCTGGAAGCACTCTGGAATGGCCGCAGAGCTCGCTGAGCATGCGCCGTAACGTACAGCAAGGAGCTGTCAGCGGTTCGATTCGAGGTCGCTGATCGCGTTGCGACGGCGTGACTGCACCGGCGGCACCGCCACAACGCGTGGACGGGCCGAATGCACAGCGAGTATCGCGAAGGCGTGAGCGCCTTGCGAGACAAGCGTGCGCCCTCCTTCGAGTGACTCCCCACACGCCGTTTTGGCAGCGATGGCATACAGTTTCGTTATGGAGACCGGACATCCCAACCCACCTCTGACGCGCCGCCTACCCGGCTTGGCCGTCGCCGGCATTGCCTCGCTGGGCGCCGGGGCAGTGCACGCCGCCGCGGTCGGCGTGCATGCCGAGCACCCGAGGCTGGCGCAACTGTTCGTCGTATTGGCCGCGGCGGAGCTGGGCGCAGGACTGTGGGCGCTGCTGCGTCCCCATCGTCTGGCCGCGTGGGCCGTCGTTGGTGTCAATGCTCTGGCCGTCGGTGGATGGCTGGCCACACGGCTGACGGGCATCTCGTGGATCGAAGGCCTGCAGGCTCGCGAGGCCGCACAGTTCGCCGACACCGCCTGTGCGCTGATGGGTGCGGTCGCCGTCGGCGCTGCAGTCAGCGCCACCCTTGTCGGCTGGCGGCCGTCGAACCCAGCGCGCATCGCGATGCCCTCACTGGTCATCGCTGCGCTTGCGATCCCGGCGATGTGGACAGGCGGCACGCACGTCCATGCCCATGGCGAGGCCGGCCATGCGCTCACCGTCGACCCAGTTACCGGCGACCCAGTCGCCCACGACCACACGGTCGACCCGGTGACCGGCGACACAGTCGCCCACGACTCCTCGGTCCACCCGGTCACTGGCGACACGGTCGCCCACGACCACACCACCGACCCCGTCGCCTTGGCCGGCTGGCCACGCCCGTGGGACCCGGCGGTCGGTATCGATCTGTCTGGCGTTCCGGGCGTCTCCATTGATCAGCAGCTCCGCGCCGACCAGCTGATCAAGGACACGCTGAAGGATCTCCCCAGGTGGGCAACCACCGCGGCCGCCGAGGCCGACGGGTACAAGAGCATCGGCGACGCAGGAACAGGCGTCGAGCACTACATCAAGTCGTCGCTCATCGAAGACGACGTGATGCTCGATCCCACTCAGCCCGAGTCACTGGTCTACGCCGTCGACGGCGCCAAACGGACGCTGACTGGCGCAATGTTCATCGCCAGCGCACGCCCCACCGACGACCCCGAGATCGTCGACTTTGCCGGCCCGCTGATGACATGGCACAACCACGGCAACCTGTGCTGGGCCCTGATCAACGGCGTCGCCAAGGTCGTTGGCATCACCGACGCCAACGGGGTCTGCGCAAACGGTGTCAACACCGGCGGCGCCAACCCGATGGTTCACGTCTGGATTGCGCCGCACGAGTGCGGTCCCTTCGCTGCGCTGGAGGGTGTCGGCGCCGGGCAGACGTCGGTCAGTGAGGCCGCGCGCGTCGACAAGTGCAGTAACCACGACGTCACCACCGCAACGGTGACCCCACAACCGTACGACCCTACGCAACCAATCGACCTGTCTGGCACTCCGGGGGTCACGCCCGAACAGCAGGCTGCCGCGGAGAACCTCATCGCGGTCACCGTCGTGCGCCTTCCGCAGTGGAGTGACTACAAGGTCGCCGAGGCCGCCGGTTTCAACAGCATCGGCGACGGCATCACCGGCTTTGAGCACTTCGTCAACTGGGACTGGATCAACGACGACATCGTGCTGAATCCGGATTTTCCCGAGAGCCTCGTCTACGCACCGCAGCCTGATGGTTCCAAGAAGCTCCTCAGCGCAATGTTCATGCTGCCCGACAGCGTGGCGCTGGAGGACGTGCCCAACATCGGCGGTGCGCTGATGCAGTGGCACATCCACGACAACCTGTGCTTCACCAAGGATCCGAAGGCTGCCAGGGTCGGCAGTGTGACATCTTCAGGTGGCACCTGCCCACCGGGGCTCGTCAAGTTCCTCCCGTCAGCCATGATCCATATCTGGATCACCCCGCACCCGTGTGGCCCGTTCGCCGCACTCGAAGGGGTGGGGGCAGGGCAGATCGTCGCCGGCGAAGAGCGCCTGTGCGACACCGCCCACGGTTCGCACTAGCGCCCCGCCCGCGTCACGTCGCCAGGGAAGCTGGCCCTTCGCCCGTTCCGCCGGTGGAAAGGCCGGAAGAGCATTGCGATGTCAACGGGGGCCAGCATGCCGCCGACACCTTGCAGAACCCGGAACGCAATCAGTTGAGGTATCTCGCGACTACGGCAGCTCCAGCACCGTGACGATGCCGGTACTGCCATCCACCCGCACGCGGGCACCATTGGGAATGCGCCGCGTTGCCCCCGTGGCGCTGATCACGCACGGAATACCCAGCTCACGGCTGACGATGATCGCGTGGCTCAGCGGTGCCCCCACATCCACAACCACACCGGCTGCGGGCACAAACAGTGGCGTCCACGACGGGTCGGTGATGGGCGCGATCAGAATGTCGCCGGGCTCCAAGGCAAACGGATCATTCGGGTCCAGCACCACCCGCGCGATGCCCTCTGCCTGGCCGGGGCAGCCTGACATGCCAGCAAGGACGTCGCCGGCCGCAAGCATGTTGGCACTGGCGGCGTCGCGACGCGGCCAGGTATCTGGCCCGTCGGTGCGGCCGACAAAGACGAAGGGCGGCTCCAACTGCTCCAGTCGCATGTACTCGGCACGACGTTGACGCACGGTGGCGGCCAGTGTCGTGGGGGCGGCGAGGAACGCGGGCATCTCGTCCTTGGTGACGAACCCAAAGTCCTCGATCTCGTCGAACACGCCGGCTTCGACCATTCGTCGCCCGATCTCGCGCATCACAATGCGCATCTCGTGCACGACCCGGATGTTGTTGGTCTTGGTGCGTTCGCGGCCGGGCAGCCACGCCTTCGAGCAGCCGATCGCCGCTGCCAGCTGACCGTGCGTGGCAGCATCGCCGTCCACCATCGCCAGCAGCTCGGCGGAAGCCAGCTCGCGTTCGGCTACACGTTCGGCATGGTGGCCGGCGGGATTGGCACTGTCCGGCGCGGCACGCATGCGGTCGATCGCCGCGAGTGCGAGCGCTGGCCTGGTCTCCCAGCTGGCGGACCGGGTCTCCCACTCGTTGGGGCCACGGCTTCCGTACTCGTACAGGAAGTCGGCGAAGCCCGCATCAAACTCGGCCGTGCCCAGCGGCAACCGCGACAGCGCCCACATCGCATGGCTTGGCTCGGCGGAGTCCACCTCACCGATGCCGGCAATGATCGGCATGATCAGGTCGGGGCGGCCAACCGCAGTAGCGACGGCGCTGATGGCACCCACGGGCACCGTTGCCATGTAGGTCGTGAACAGGTGCTGCGCGAACATCCGACGGTGCAGAGGCACCATTTCCAAGAAGCGCGACCACAATTCCTCAAGGCTGAGCACGGTCACGTCCGGGCGGTTGTCGCGCAGCGACTTGGTGAGCAGGCGCTCGTCGGTCAGCTCGGTGAGATCGCTGAGGCTCTGTTGCGCGAACACCCAGCTGAAGCTTTCGCCGATCTTCTCGCCGAGGTCCGGGCGCACATCGCCTTCCATTTGCTCGTACGGCGGGATGCCCGGCTGCGCACCAAAGAACTGCGCGTCCATCATTTGCCAGCTGAGGCCAGGGGCACGTTCGCCGAAGAGGCGAATGAGCGACGCGTTGAGGTAGCAGTAGCCACCCTGCACACCGAGCTGACAAAAGTCGCCCTCGGGCAGTTCATCGGCATCGAACGCGCCCATTCGCACCCACGCATCGCGCCAGCCCAGCTCGGCCTCGAACAACGCCGTCGAGCTGGTCAGCGGGGTCACGGGGTCTGGGAACACCTCCCCCACATTCGCCCGCGTATAAATCGGAAAGCGTTCGGACAGCGATGTATCCGTCACGTAGTACTTGTCGCCCACGGTGGTCCCCCCAGACATTCACCCACACCATCAACTCGCCGGACGGATGTTAGTCACACCTTCGCATTCACCTGGACCGTGCCACTTCCAGGATTCGCTGCGATCATGCAGGTATGAGTGTTGTTGAAGACCGGAGCTGGGCTGCGTTCACTGAGGAAGGCCCATGGACCCTCCAGCGCGATGCCATTCGCTGGTTGCCGCTGGCCGCCGATCTCCGTACGCACGCGCAGGCGGAAGTGCCTGCCCTGACCAGGCCAGGCCGGGTTCCACCTGGCCGACGGGTCGTGCGAGTGGTTCGGGTCCTCTCCGGTGCGGTGGTGCCGTGGATGGTGCGTAAGAAGCGCGGCGACTACGCAAGTCCCGAAGCCAGCCGCGCCGAAATCTCCCTGCGCCTACGACGGGCAGCCGAACAGCTGGGGCCCACGTACATCAAGCTCGGTCAGATCATTTCCAGCGGCGAAGGGTTGTTCCCCGCCGAGCTCGTCAACGAGTTCAAGAAGTGCCGCGATCAGGTGCCGGCCGAACCATTCGACACCGTTCGCCTGGTTGTCGAGGCCGACTTGGGTGCCCGCCTGGAGGACGTGTTCGCCAGCTTTGACCGCGCCCCGCTCGCCGCCGCCTCCATTGCCCAGGTACATGCGGCCACCCTGCTCACGGGTGAGGAAGTGGTCGTGAAGGTGCAACGGCCCAGCGTCGCGCTCCTGGTGCGCAAGGACCTACGGGTGATGGCGTGGCTGGCGCCGTTCCTGGTCGGCCGGATTCCCATCGCCTCGCTTGCCAACCCGCCGGCCCTGGTGGAGCTGTTCGCCGAGACGATTGTGGAGGAGCTGGACTTCCGCATGGAGGCGGCCAACATGATTGACGTGGCGGCCATGCTGCACGAGCTGGGCAACCATGGCTACGTGGTGCCGCGGCCGCACCCCACGCTGGTCACTCGGCGCGTATTGGTGATGCAGAAACTGCAGGGCTTCAACTTCGACGACGTGGTTGGCATGCAGAACGCAGGTATCGACACCGAAGATGTCGTGCGTACCGCCATGGTCGCGCTGATGGAGGGTGCCATGGTCTACGGCATTTTCCACGGCGACCTGCACGGTGGGAACCTCTTCGTACTGCCCGACGGACGCACGGCCTTGCTCGACTTCGGCATTGTCGGTCGGCTCACTCGCGACCGACGGCTGGCGTTCCTGCGGATGATGTTGGGCGCGACGACCAACGACGTGAAGGGTCAGATGGCTGCGATGCGCGACCTTGGCGCGCTGCCCGCCGACACGGATCTCGATGCCGTGATCAAGGATCTGCGGCTGGACCAGCCAACGGTCGACCCCACCACGCTCAGCGGCGAGGAACTGGTGGCCGAAGTACAGCGCGTCGTAAAGGCCTTGCTGGGCTACGGCGCCAAGCTGCCCAAAGAACTCATGCTGTACGTCAAGAACATGGTCTTCCTCGACGGCGCGATGGCCCGCCTTGCTCCCGACCTCGATCTGCTCGGTGAAATCGGCAAGATCTCGCTCATGTTCGCCGAGCGCCACGGTGAGCGCCTGGCCAGCGAGCTGGGCATCGACCACACCGCGGTTGCCATCAACATGGACGGCGTGAAGGCCGGCTTCGGTGTCGACAATGCCACCGATGCGCTCACCTACCGCGAGCTACAGGCGCGCCGGGAGCTCATCCAAAAGCGCATGCGCGACCACGTCGCCAAGTAGCGTCGCTGGCCGTGCGTCTTGTCGTAGCCCGCTGCACGGTCGACTATCGGGGTCGGCTTGATGCCCACCTCCCCGAGGCCGTCCGCCTGATCATGGTCAAGGCCGATGGCTGCGTGGCTATCCACGCCGACGGCGGCGCGTACAAGCCGCTCAACTGGATGAACGCACCCAACACGCTGGTCGACAACGGCGACCACTGGACGGTGACCAACCCGAAGGGCGAGGAGTTGGTGATCACCCTGCTGGAGGTGTTCACCGAGACGGCGCACGAGTTCGGCGACGACCCCGGCCTCCAGAAGGACGGAGTGGAAGCGCACCTGCAGGTTTTGCTGGCAGCGTCGCCGCACGCGATCGAGAACGGCCTCACACTGGTTCGTCGGGAGTACCCGACCGCAATCGGCCCGATCGATCTGGTTTGTCGCGATGCGGGCGGCCAGGTGGTGGCGATCGAAGTGAAGCGGCGCGGCGACATCGACGGCGTCGAGCAACTCGCCCGCTACATCGAGCGGCTGCACCTGGATTCGTCACTGGGCAGCGTCCGCGGGGTGTTCGTTGCGCAGAGCGTGAAGCCACAGGCAAAGGTCCTGGCCGAGGCTCGCGGCTTCACTGTCGTCGAGGTCGACTACGACGAGCTGCGCGGCATGAAGCCCGACGAGCTGCGCCTGTTCTGACGGCCCGGTAACGTCTCGGCGATGCGTTCTGTCCGCGGAGTGGCTCAGCACTACGACTGGGGTGACCCGGCGGCCATTCCGCACCTCCTCGGAGTGCCCGCGGACGGACAGCCCTGGGCGGAGTGGTGGCTGGGCACGCATCCGTCTGCCCCGTCGCTGCTGGACGGCGGGGCTGCACTGTCGTCGGTCGCTGGCGAGTTGCCGTACCTACTGAAGTTGCTGGCCGCCGCACGCCCGTTGTCGCTGCAGACTCATCCCGACACGGCGACTGCCGCCGCTGGATTCGCACGCGAAGAGGCGGCCGGGGTCGTGCTCAGCGACCCGCGACGGATCTATCGAGACCCGTTCGCCAAGCCCGAACTGCTGTGCGCGCTCACCCCGTTCGACACGTTGTGCGGGTTCCGTCCCGCTGCGGCAACCGAGGCGCTCTTGCGCGACATCGGCGCCGACCAGGCGGCATCTGCATTGCGCGACGGCGGCCTTGAGGCAGTGGTTGCCGACCTCTACCTCCGCGTGCTGGACGCGGCGACAATTGTTGCCGCCTGCTCGATGCACCGTTCGCCTGAGGCGTCGCTGGTCACGCGCCTGAATGCGCTGTATCCCAACGAGCCAAGCGTGGCCGTCACGTTGCTGTTGAACCGAGTGTTGCTGCAACCCGGCGAGGCCATCTATCTTGGCCCTGGAAATCTGCATGTGTACCTCCACGGCTGCGGTGTGGAAGTCATGGGCGCCAGCGACAACGTCGTACGCGGTGGCCTCACCACCAAGCACATCGACGTGCTCGAGTTGTTGGCAGTGCTGCATTACGAGGAGCTGCCGGACCCGGTCGTCCGTGCCGTCGAGGTCGAACCGAGTCGATGGTGCTACCCCGCGCCCGGCACCCCGTTCGAGTTGTGGCGCTTCGAGGTCGTCGAACGCATGACGCATACGTCGCAGGGACACGAGCTGCTGCTGTGCACGAGCGGCGCGGTCGGCCCCCTGTTCCACGGCGATGCCGCCTACCTCTGCGCCGGTGAGACGGTCGTCCTCGAAGGCCCAAGCACCGTCTTTCGAGTCGCTACCCCGGCTGGCTAGAGCCGAATCACCGCATCGAGGGCCAGATCCAGCAGGCGATCGCGGGCACCGGCCTGCTGCTCCCAATTGCGATGGTCCCATTCCGCAGCGCTGACGTCGTCGCCGGCATACAGCAGCTGCGCATACGCTGCTCCACGGAACGCGGCACAGGCGAACATGGCAGACACTTCCATGTCGACGGCCAAGCAGCCTTGCTCGCGGCGACGGGCCACCTTCGCCGGTGTCTCGCGGAAGAACGCATCCGTCGTCCACACCAGCCCACGATCGTGGGGCACACCGGCCTCGGTGAGCACCGCGTCGATCGCTGCCAATGCTCGCGGGTGCGGGGCCACCTCCGCATCGGCCGGTGCGTAGTGATAGCTCGTGCCTTCGTCGCGCACTGCGCCGGTGGGGATGATGACGTGCCCGACGTCGAAGCCCGGCTTCACGATGCCCGCGCCGCCACAGCCAATGATCTGGGTGGCGCCCAGCGCGAGCATGACCTCCAGCGATGTCACTGCCGCTGGTGCACCGACGCCGGGGCTGACCAGCGCCACCGGTAGGCCACGGTGCTCGATCACGCAGATGGGATGATCGCCATGTTCGAACGGCACATGATGCACCGGCTCGATGCCGACGGTGCGCTCGCGAACTACGTTGCCGAACCAGCACATGACCGCATGTTGCGGGAAACCTAGCGGCGCCCGGTGAATGCTTGGGTTGATCACCGCATCCGGCGACGGATCGAACTCGAACAGCGGCGACGTGCGTGCCACGCCCGACGTCACGTCAGCCGCCGCTGACCTTGCGGCGGATCTCGACGATCTTCTCCTGCGCGTGGTTGGCGTCGTCGCCCTGGTCGCCCAGCATCTTCGCCCGGTCCTTGGCGGCCTCGCGTTCGGCGATGGTGGTGTCCACCCTGGCCAGCGCAGCCTCGGTGCCGTGCTCGTGGATGAACTCCGCCCACTCCACCAGCGCCTCCACCATCTCGTTCTCGGGAACAACAGCAACGTTGCGGCCCTTCACAAACAGGTGCCCGCGCTTGTTGCCAGCGGCGATTCCAAGGTCTGCCTCGCGCGCCTCGCCGGGGCCGTTGACGACGCAGCCCATGACTGCCACCTGCAGTGGAATCTTGCGATCGCCGAACGCCGCCATTGCTCGGTTGGCGATATCGATGACATCCACCTCCGCGCGCCCGCACGACGGGCAGGCAATGAGGTCGACGTTCTTGCGTTCACGCAAGCCGAGCGCTTCCAGCAGTTGGCGACCAGCGCGGGCCTCCTCCACCGGGTCGGCGGTGAGGCTGTAACGAATGGTGTCACCAATGCCTTCCAGCAACAGTGTGGCGATGCCGGCAGTGGCCTTCAGCAGCCCGGCGGGCGGCGGACCGGCCTCCGTTACGCCCAGGTGCAGCGGAGCGTCGGTGACGTCGCTGAGCTGACGGTACGCCTCCACCATCATCGGCACATTGGAGGCCTTCACGCTGATCTTGTAGTCGGTGAAGCCGACCTCGTCGAAGTACGCAATCTCCTTGAGCGCGCTCTCTACCATCGCCTCCGGCTTCAAGCCGTCGTACTTCTCGTAGAGGGAAGGGTCCAGCGAACCGCCGTTGACACCGATGCGAATCGGCAACCCGCGATCCTTCGCCTCGGCGGCAACGGCCTTGATGTGCTCGGGGCGGCGGATGTTGCCCGGGTTCAGGCGCAGACCATGGACACCGGCTTCCATCGCGGCCAGTGCCATCTTGTACTGGTGGTGGATGTCGGCGATGATCGGGATCGGCGAGCGCGGCACAATCTGCGCCAGCCCTTCGGCAGCTTCCGCCTCGTTGCAGGTGCAGCGCACGATGTCGCAGCCGGCCGCGGCAAGCGCGTAGATCTGCTGCAGCGTGCCCTCAACATCGGCCGTCTTGGTAATGGTCATCGACTGCACCGTGATTGGTGCGCCGCCGCCTACGGGCACCTTGCCCACGAAGAGTTGCCGAGTGGTGCGTCGTTCGAAGCTCACCCGCCCAGTGTGCCAGCTCCCGCCGCCACAGCGACGTCCAGCTAGCTCTTGGCGATGTCGAGATAGAGACCGGTGAGGAACATGAACGCGAGCAGCGCAAGGCACACGGCAGCGACAGGCATCAGCTTGTTGACATCGGCGTAGTAGCGGCGACCCTTGCGCGACCTCAGCCGCTCGTAGGTCGCGATTGCGGCGTGCCCGCCATCGAGCGGCAGCAGCGGGAACATGTTGATCACGCCGAGCACCAGGTTGATGTTGGCGAGGAAGACCAACATGCCGGCCCATCCGTCGAAGGTACCGACGTCTGAGCTGACGTTCGTGGCGCCGATGATGGTGCCCGGGCGAGTGGAGGGGTCGTTGTTCGTGCCCACTAGGTGGCCGAACACGTTGACAGGGTTCAGCACTTTGGTGATGGCCACGGTCGCCTGGCCAACGCCGGTGACCAGTTCCTTAGGGCCTTCGACCAGTGCTGCGCCCAGCGACATCGGCACACGATCGACGGACGAATAGTTGATGCCGAGGAAGGCTTTCACCACACCCTCGGGGGCATTCGTGTTCTGTGCCAGCGTTGCCTGCAGGGTCAGCGGCTCGCCGTCACGAAGAATCGCGAGATCCACCTGATCGCCGGGCTGGTGAGTAGTGGTCAGCGCGTCGGCTACGTCCGACTCTTTGGTGACGGCAGTGCCATCAACGGACAGCAGAACATCGCCGGCTTGCAGACCTGCGATCGCTGCAGGCGAATCGGTGGTGATCGCCTGAATGGTCACCTTGCCGGACTGAGCCACCTGGCCGACGGTTGCGTACACCGCAACCACAAGTACGAGCGCAATGATGGCATGCATCGCCGAGCCGGCAGTGATGACCCACATACGCCGGGCGTAGGTGCCCTGGCGGTATGTGTAGTGCTCGTCCTCCGGCGCGACCTCATCGACATTCGTCATGCCGATGATCTTCACGAAACCACCCAGCGGGTACGCACGCACGCCGTACTCGACACCACCCTTTGTCACGCTCCACAACCGCGGCCCAAAACCGATGAAGTACTGCGTGACCTTCATACCGCTCTTGCGAGCCGTCCAGTAGTGGCCCAACTCGTGCAACATCACCGAGATCAGCAGCGCAACCACGAACACCAGCCGCCAAGGGCTGCTGATGTAGAGCAGTACGAAGAGGGTCAACCATGCAAGCGCCCCCAGCAGCGTGGTGGTGAACGTCGCCTCGGGCACGGCCTCGGGCGCCTGAGTACCGCCGGAGACGACCTCGACCTTCATCCGTTCGAAGCGGCCGGGCCGCGCGTCGTTGCCGTTGTCGTTGCCGCTATCGGTGTCGTGAGTCATGTGGGAAGGACCTCCTGGGCCACCTGGCGCGCACGGGCGTCGGCAGCGATGATGTCGTCGATGGTGTGATCGGCACTTGGCTCGTATCGCTGGAGCGCCGCGTCATTGACTTCTGCGATCTGATGCCAGCGCAGTCGGCCGGCAAGGAAGGCGTCGACCGCCACCTCATTGGCGGCGCTCAGCCACGCTGGCGCTGTGCCGCCAAGGCGACCGGCTTCGTAGGCGAGTGACAGGCAGCGGAACGTCGCTGTGTCGGGAGCCTCAAAGTCGAGGCGCCCCAGCTGTGTCCAATCGATGCGTCCGAACGGGGTGGCGATGCGCGCCGGATACGCAAGTGCGTACCCGATCGGCAATCGCATGTCAGGCATTGAGAGCTGAGCGATGGTGCTGCCGTCGGTGAACTCAGCCATCGAGTGCACGACGCTCTGCGGGTGCACCACCACCTCGATGCAGTCATAGGGGGTGCCGAACAGCTCATGCGCCTCGATGACTTCCAGGCCCTTGTTCATCAGGGTGCTGGAGTCGACGGTGATTTTCGGACCCATCTTCCAGGTCGGGTGCGCCAGTGCCTCGTCGACTCCAACGTTGGCCAGCTCGGCGGGCGTACGGCCGCGAAAGGGGCCGCCGCTGGCGGTCAGCACAATGCGGCTGACTTCACGGTCGCTCCACGCAGATGACCGCAGGCATTGGTGTACCGCACAGTGTTCGCTGTCCACCGGCACCAGTTCTGCACCCGGCGTGGCCCGCAATGGCTGCACCACTGGCGCACCAGCAATCAGGCTTTCCTTGTTGGCAAGAGCGAGGCGCTTGCCGGCCGCCAACGTGCGCACGGTGACCTGCAGCCCGGCGAAACCGACGACACCGTTGACCACCACATCGGCAACATCGACAAGGTCGGCGAAGTCGGCCACGACCTCGGCGAATGGCAGCGCCGCGGCGACTTCGCCACGCTTGGAAGGATCAGCGACCGCAACGACCTTGGGCCGGAATTCGAGCGCCTGCTCGATGAGCACGGCGACAGAGGAGCCTACGCCCAGGGCGACGATCTCATAGCGGCCTGCTTCTGCACGCACAACGTCAAGCGTCTGCGTTCCGATGGAGCCGGAGCTACCGGCGATGGCAACACGAACTGCGGTCATGACAGGTCAAAGTCTCGCAGGCGGCCGCAGCCGATGCACCGCGGTAGGGCTGTGACGATGGTGACTAGAACGGCAGCGACTAGCTGACCCACGGCTGCAGGTAGATGGTCAGGTAGTAGACGGCAGGCATCACGAACAGGAAGCCGTCGAAGCGGTCGAGCACGCCGCCATGACCCTTGATGATGGAACCGAAGTCCTTCACATCAAGGTTGCGCTTGAACATGCTCTCGGTCAGGTCACCAATCGGCGCCATGATTGATATGACCAAGCCAAGTAGCAGCAGATCGCCGGTGCTGTTCCAAGTACTGCTCTTGTCCGCAACACCCACCAGGAACATCGCACCAAGGGTCAACACGGTGCCGCCCAGGAAGCCTTCGACGCTCTTGTTCGGGCTAATCCAGTTGCGCAGCGGGGTCTTGCCAACAGCGCTACCCACGAACAGTGCGCCAACGTCGTTGGCCACCACGCCGATGGCCAGCAGGCACAGCGTGTCGGTGCCGATGGAGTTGCCGCCACCGAGGTTGGACAGGGCAACGATGGCCGCACCGAAGGACCCGAGTACGCCGATCCAGGTGATACCCAGCGATGTGATCGCCATGTTGGGCATCGGGTTCGATTCCAGGCTGGTGGCACCGATGAAGGTGACGGCGACCGCAACGAAGGTCAAGAAGACCACGAGGGGCAACGCGCCGGTGCCGTAGTGGTACACGGCAAACGGTGCTGCCACGCAGGCGACAATGCCGGGGAAGAACGCCGGCTGATAGCCCTTCTCACGCACACGGTCGAAGTACTCGACAGCAGCCAGACCGAGGACGAGAACGACGATGACTCCAACAGCCCACGGCTTGAACTTCAACGCGCCAATGAAGACAGCGGCAATGGCGAGGCCTACGGCGATTGCCGTGGGCATGTCGCGACCACCTGTGCCGCCGGCGGCCTTGGCGGGTCTGGCACGGCTAGACGGAGCGGGGCGAGCGCCGCCGCGGCCGCGAGCCGTTGCGTCGCCCGGACGCGGGCGGCGACCAGCAGAACTGGGGCGCGAGGCTGCGCCGTCGGTGGGATCGGTGCCGATGGTGATGCGGCCCTGCTCACGACGAACGGGGACCGACTCGTCGCGGGCGGTCGGTGCCGGATCGACGTAGGAATCGGCCTCCGACTGCTCGAAGATCGGCGAGAGACCGGTGATGTCGTCAAGGGTGCCCGACGGATCGGCGCCAGCACCTTCACGCCAACCAGGTGACTGGTTGGAGCTGGAGAACGACGACCATACATCGAGGTCGTCGGTGGGGTCGGCGGCAGCGCCGGACCCCGACAGCTCACGCGGGATCTCGCCGGTGGGCGGGTCGGTCCAGTGCGGCAACTGGCCAGTGTCGGGGCCGAAGGAAATGCCGCCCGACCCGTCCGAGTCGGACGCATCGTCGGCAAACAGGGGCGGCCCGAAGTCGTTCTCTTCCTCGCGCCGCCGGCGCCACGCATCGTCAGTCATACCGAAGCCTCCTCGAAGGTGCTCAATTTAGACATCGAGCAGTTCTTGCTCTTTGCGACCGACGGCCTTGTCGATCAGCTCAACGTGATCGTGCGTGATCTTTTCCATTTCCTTCTCGGCCCGCTCCAGCTCGTCGGCCGAGATGGCACCGGCCTTCTCGGCTGCCTCGAGATGCTTGCGAGCATCACGGCGCAGACCGCGAATGGTGACCCGACCGTCCTCAGCCATGTGCTTGACGACCTTGACGTACTCCTTGCGACGCTCCTCTGTCAGCGCCGGGAAGTTGATACGAATGACGACGCCATCGTTACTGGGGTTGACGCCCAGGTCGCTATCGCGAATGGCTTTCTCGATCGCTGCCAAGGTGGCGCGGTCGTGCGGCTTGATCAACAACTGGCGGGCCTCGGGCACCTGAAAACCGGCCAGCTGCTGCAGCGGCAACGTGGAGCCGTAGTACTCAACAAGCAGCCGCTCGACAAGCGCGGGGGTAGCGCGGCCAGTGCGCACAGTGGTGAACTGCACCTGTACATGCTCGACAGCTTTTTCCATCTTCTCGAGCGCGTCGAGGATCGTTTCTTCAGTCACAGTGCCAGCGTACCGATCCTGGAGCATGCCCGCAGCGCATTGACGTTGGGGGCACCTGCGGCGGCAACCGTGAGGTTGCTCAGACTGGGCGATCGTGCACGATGGTGCCGACCGAGTCGCCGCGCAGAATTGCCTGCAGCGCGCCTGGTGTCGACATGTCGAACACGACGATCGGGATCTTGTTGTCGCGGCAGAACGCAATCGCTGTTGCATCCATCACCTTGAGATCTTTCGTCATCACTTCGATGTAGCTGACCTCTTCGTATTTGGTGGCCGTGGGCACCAAGCGTGGATCGGCGTCGTAGACCCCATCGACACCACTGTGTGTGCCCTTCAGCAAGGCATCGGCATCGATCTCAGCGGCGCGTAGTGCAGCTGCGGTATCGGTGGTGAAGTACGGGTTGCCGGTACCGGCAGCGAAGATGACGACGCGGCCCTTCTCCAGATGCCGCATGGCCCGCCGACGAATGTACGGCTCTGCGATGCGGGGCATCTCGATCGCGCTCTGCACGCGAGTGGGCTGGCCGGCGCGCTCCAGCGAGTCCTGCAACGCCAACGCGTTCATCACGGTGCCGAGCATGCCGATGTGATCGCTTTGGGTGGCGTCCATGCCCGTCATGGCACCTTGGCGACCACGCCAGAAGTTGCCACCGCCGACAACGACGACCACGTCGACACCCATTTCGCGCACTGCGATGATCTCGCGAGCGGTGAGGTCGAGCGTGTCGCCGTCGAGGCCTTGGCCCGAGGGGCCGGCCATTGCCTCCCCCGACGGCTTGAAGACGATTCGCTTCCAGCGGGGGGAGGTCATGGCAGGCCCTTCATGATGTGGGGTTCAGCCGATCTCGACCTGTGCGTACCGCACAATGGTGGCCGAGCCGATGTACTGCGTGATCGACTTGCTGTCGTCCTTGGCGTAGGGCTGCTCGAGCAGCGCCACGTCCTTGAAGAAGCCATGCACACGGCCTTCCACAATCTTGGGCAGCGCCGCTTCCGGCTTGCCTTCGTTGCGGCTGACCGTCTCCAGCGTTGCACGCTCGTGAGCCACCACATCGGCGGGCACGTCGTCCTTGCTGAGGTACTTCGGGCGAGCGAACCCGATGTGCACGGCCACGTCGTGGGCGAGCTCCTGGGTTGCGCCAGCCATCTCGACCAACACGGCGTTGACGCCACGACCGCCTTGCAGGTGCAGGTAGCTGTCGATCACGTTGCCGGGGGCGGCCTCAACGCGAATGACTTCGCCAAGCTCGATCTTCTCCTTGAGGGTGATGCGCAGATCGTCGAGGATCGTGGAGCGCTCGGCCACGGCAGCCTCACCCTTCTCGATTACGAGTGCGACCAACGCTGCAGCTTCCGCCTTGAACAGGTCGCTACTGGCCACGAAGTCGGTCTCCGACTTGAGCTTGACGATGGCGCCGACGTTGCCCTCGATCTGTAGCGCAACGAGGCCCTGCGTGTTCTCACGGTCATCGCGCTTGGCGCTGGCCGCAAGGCCCTTCTCGCGCAACCACTGCTTGGCTGCTTCAGAATCGCCGTCGTTGGCCTCAAGTGCCTTCTTGGCATCCATCATGCCGGCGCCGGTTGCCTGGCGCAGCGCCTGTACGTCCTTGGCGGTAAATGCCATTCTTGATCAGCCCTCTACTGCTTCTAATTCCACTGCATCGGCGGCGACTTCCGTTGCCACTTCTTCGACGGCTGCAGTTTCGACAACAGCCTCTTCGATGACGGCTTCTTCGATGACGGCTTCTTCGATGACGATCTCTTCGACGGCTGCGGCGACGCGAGCGTCACGCTCGGCCTGAGCAGCGGCGGCCTGACGGCGAGCATCGGCCTGAGCATCGGCAAAGGCAGCTTCGTCTTCGGCGCTGCGCTTGGTGGGGACCACCTGCGGGTTGCGCTTGTTGGCGATGTAGCGACCTTCGAGAACTGCCTCGGCGATGACGTGGCACATCAGCGCGTTGGCGCGGATGGCGTCGTCGTTGCCCGGGATAGGGAACTGGATCACGTCGGGGTCGACGTTGGTGTCGACGACAGCAACCACGGGGATCTTCAGCTTGTTGGCTTCGGTGACCGCGATGTGCTCCTTTTTCGTGTCGAGGATGAAGATGCAGTCGGGGCGCTTGGCCATGTGGCGGATGCCGCCGAGGTTCTTCTGCAGCTTCTCGAGCTCGCGAGACAACAGCAGCGCTTCCTTCTTCGGCATGGCCTCGAACTCGCCAGCGGCGCGCATGCGCTCGTACTCCTGCATCTTGGCGACGCGCTTGGAGATGGTTTCGAAGTTGGTGAGCATGCCACCAAGCCAACGCTCGTTGATGTAGTACATGCCGCTCTTCTCGGCATAGCTGCGCACGGGATCCTGCGCTTGCTTCTTGGTGCCGATGAAGAGGACCGTGCCGCCCTTGGCGGACAGGTCGCGAACGAAGTTGTACGCGGTCTCGACGCGAGACATCGTCTGGTCGAGGTCGATGATGTAGATGCCGTTGCGCTCACCGAAAATGAAACGCTTCATCTTCGGGTTCCACCGACGGGTCTGGTGCCCGAAGTGGACACCGGCTTCCAACATTTGGCGCATCGTGACGACAGCCATGGTGATTGCTCCTCTCCTGCGGTTGGCGGCGCACGAACCCAGGCGCCGGGGCGACCGCAGGGAGGGAACATGCGAGTGTTCTGGCCCACCGGAACGGTGAACCGCTCGTGAAGGCTATCGGCGACCGGTGCGCCTCAGACAGACAAAACGCCCGAAACGCTGGCCGAGCAGGTCAACCGAGGTGGCGGCGAACGCCGTTGGCTGCCGCCGTCGGGAGGCAACAGGCGGGTGGGGCCGACGAGGACGCCGAGCAGCGGTGTTGGGTCGACTGGGTCGTTGGCGGCGTCGCGCAAACCGAAGTACAGCCTCGGGCCACTGTGCCCCGTCACCTGACCGCTGGCAACCACATCTCCCCTGCTCACGATGGACGACTGCAACATGCCGTATGTGGCTCGTGACCCGTCCGTCTGCAGTATCACCACGTAGCGAGTGCCGGCCACCATGCCCGAGAACGTGACGACGCCCTGAGCAACCGCATGGACGTTGGTCGCTGGCGCGAGGGCGTACTCAACCCCCCGGTGGCCGGGGCAGTAGGAACACGCCGGCTGGACGTATGGCACCGAGATCTGGGCCGCGACGGGCGGCAGGTAGCACGCGACCAACGAAGCCGCGGCCAACAGCCCCGCGATCAAGCTGGCCCCGATTGGGTTAGGCGACGCCGGTCGCGGCGAGGCGGGAGCGCAGGTGCAGCACTGCCTTGGTGTGGATCTGTGAGACCCGGCTCTCGGTGACGCCCAGGATGGTGCCGATCTCGGCGAGGGTGAGGCCCTCGTCGTAGTACAGCGACAGCACCAGCTTCTCGCGCTCTGGCAGGCGCCGCAGCTCGACGCGAACCAAACGCTTCACTTCGCTTTCCTCCACCAATGCAGCGGGCGAGTCGGGCACGTCGCCGGTGAGCGCCCGCGGCTCGGCACCTGCCACCAACGCACGATCGAGCGGGCCGACCGTGGTGGACGCGATGGCGGCGAGCCACTTCTGGAACTCCGCCGCCGACAGCTTCAGGTGAGTGGAGAGTTCCTCGTCGGTGGGGGCTCGGCCCAGGCGACCTTCCAGATCCTGGAACGCGCTCTCCACTTCGCGGGCACGACTGCGAACTGAGCGGGGTACCCAATCGAGCGAACGCAGCCCGTCGAACACGGCGCCACGGATGCGCGGGACGGCGAAGGTCTCGAATTTGACCTTGCGAGTCGGGTCGAACCGCTCGACCGCGTCGATCAAGCCAAACACGCCCGCGCTGACCAAGTCGCCCGAGTCGACGCTGTTGGGCAGACCGGCGCCGACGCGACCAGCGACGAACTTCACCAGCGGTGAGTAATGCACAATGATGCGGTCGCGCGCGATTGGGTCGCGCCGATCGAACCAGCGTTGCCAGCAATCTTCTAGGTCGAGTTCGCGTCTCATGCTCGGGGGTGCGCCTCTGCGTAGGCCTCGCGGAGGCGGTGGTTACTGATATGTGTATAGCGCTGTGTAGTGGCCACATCTGCATGGCCGAGAAGTTCTTGAACTGCGCGTAAGTCTGCACCGCCATCCAGCAGGTGCGTCGCGAAGCTATGCCGCAACGCGTGCGGATGCGTTGGGCGCGGCGAGCGGCGGTCGACGATGCGCCTGACATCGCGCGGTGTGAGCCGAGCACCTCGCTCGTTACCAAACAGCGCTGCGCCGGCCGCCGACGCCACAACGTCGCGACGGATTGCGAGCCACGCCCGCAGCGCAGACACGGCCGGTTGGCTGAGTGGCACACGACGTTGCTTCGAGCCCTTGCCCCACACCGACACGGCACCACCCGCCAGATCGAGCGAGTCCAGGTCGAGGCCGCACAACTCGCCGACGCGGACGCCGCTGCCGTACAAAATCTCCAGTACTGCGTCGTCACGAAGACGACGCCAATGCGGCTCGTCATCCGGGGAAGGCCCATCCAGCAAGGTCGATACGTCGGCGTGATCAAGAACTCGTGGGAGGCGACTGTCCCCGGCCGGCGCACGAAGAGCAACGCTGGGATCCACGGCGAGCACACCCATACGACGGAGGTAGCCGAAGTAGCGACGCAGCGACGAGACCTTGCGCGCCACACTGCGCTTCGCCAGCCCCTCGGTGGTGAGCCAGGAGACGTAGCGACGCAACACAAGGCGATCGACAGCGGCCGGCGACGACACCCCCGCGACCTCAGCCCAGCCGATAAAACCGACGAGGTCGCTGCGATATGCGGCAACGGTGTTGACGGCACTACTGGTGAGCGAAAACCCGAACTCGTCCAAATGCCACGCAGCTGGGGTGTCCGAAGATGCGCCAGCGATCGTCGTAGAAGGTGAAGTGGAAACGGACATCGCTGCACAGGGTATTCGGTGGCGGTCATCGCAACGGGGAACCCACACACTCGAACCAACCGTCAGCTTGCGCAACCCACCCCGCAGACTCCAAACGAGCAAGGCTCATTGCGGCGTCGACCAGGCTGAGACCCAATGCCAGCGTCACCCCGTCAATCGTTCGCGGGTCGGCGTGCAGCACGCGGTACACGGCGATGTCTTCGCCGCGAGGGCGGGCGCGAAGGTCGGCCGGGAGCACAGCCGACCGCGTGTTCTGCAGTGACAGCGCTGTCAGCACGTCGTCGACACCCGTCACCGGCGCGGCGCCATCGCAGAGCAGCGCATTGGTCCCGGCCGAAGCCCGCTTTCCGATCGGACCGGGCACCGCCATCACGGTCACGTTGCGTTCGATGGCCTGCGATGCAGTGATCAACGAACCGCCGCGTTCGCGCGACTCGACAACAACGACTACCTCCGAAAGGGCAGCAACGATTCGATTGCGCAGCGGGAAGCGATGCGGTTCGGGAGCGACGCCGGGCGGCGCCTCGCTGAGCAACAGCCCGCAATTGCCAGCGGCCTCCCACAGGTCGCGGTGCTCACGTGGGTACACCACGTCGAGGCCGGAGGCGACGATGCCAATGGGCCGACCTTCGCCTTCCGCCGCCAGCACCCCGCGGTGCGCGTAGCCGTCGATTCCCCTGGCCAGCCCAGAGATCACGTGCACGCCGGCTGTGCCCAACCCGAAGCCCAACGAGCGTGCCGCCTCGCGACCGGCGGCTGTGGCGTTGCGGGTGCCGACGATGCCGACTCGGCGTCCAGCGAGCAGACCAATATCGCCCTTTGCGAACAGAACAGGCGGCGGGAACGGATCGTCGAGCAGCCCAGCCGGGTAGTGCTGATGACCGTAGGGAAGTACCTGCAGACCGAGGGCCACGCACTGGGCCCAGATCTCGGCGGGTGGCCGATCCTGGGCACATCGCCGCCACATCGTGCGCACGTCGCTGTCCACCAACACCTTGGCGATCAATCCGCTGCATGGGCGCTGCCCCAACACCACCTGCCACGCTTCGTGCGGCGAGTGATGGCGAAGCAACGCACCGAGGCGGTGCACATTCATGTGACGAAAGCCGGCGAGCGAGGCGACATAGGCCTCGGGCGGCAGCTCACTGCTTGCCAACTGGAGGGCGCTCATGCTGCACGCTCGCGAGAGGAAATGCTGAGCCGCACTCGCATGCTGAGCGCCATCTGCACATGCTCGTCAAGTACCAGTTCGCCACCACCCTGTAGGTCGGTGATGGTGCGCGCAACCCTCCGAATGCGGTGGTAGCCACGGCCGGTGAGCTGGTCACGTTCCAGCTGATCACGAAGTAGCTGACGAGCCGCCTGATGCAGCGGCGCCAACGAGTCGAGATGCGACGCCGGAATGTTGGCATTCACCATCCCGATGCGGTCAAGAGCGCGTTGCCGCGCAGCGCCCACACGCGCCGCCACGTCCACCGTCGGCTCGCCACCACCGCTCGCGAGCAGGTCTTCGACACCCGGTCGGGTGACCCCCACGCGCAGGTCGAAACGGTCGAGTAGCGGACCGGACAGCCGGCGAACGTATCGCAGGCGGGCGGCCTCGTCGCACTGGCAGTCACCCGGCCCACCGCCGCCGCATGGGCACGGGTTGGTGGCGGCCACGAGCAGGAACTTTGCCGGCAACGCTGCCGAAGCGCGGGCACGGGCGAGACGGATGACACCCTCCTCCAACGGCTGGCGTAAACCATCGAGCACGCTGGGGGCGAACTCGCCGAGCTCGTCCAGAAACAACACGCCGCCGTGCGCGAGTGAAATCTCGCCTGGACGCAGGCTGGTACTGCCGCCACCCACGAGTGCCACCATCGAGCTGCTGTGGTGCGGTGCTCTGAAGGGAGCGCGCTGCACCATTCCACCAGCAGGCAGCCGCACGCCGGCGGCCGAGTGCACCATTGTGGCCTGCAGCGACACCTCCGGCTCCAACATTGGCAAGAGACCGGGTATGCGCTGCGCCAACATCGTCTTTCCGGAGCCAGGCGGCCCAACCAGCAGCATGTGGTGGCCACCGGCCGCAGCAACTTCCAGCCCCTGGCGAGCCATGGCTTGGCCGCGAACGTCGGCCAAGTCGGGCAACGGCGGCTCTTCGTCGACAAACTCGCCATCAGGAAGTTGCGGCCAGGGAGCGTCAGCGTTCAGCGCATCAACCACCTCTCGAAGTGTGCGCGCCACGCGAACGCCATCCCCCGCCACGCACCATGCCTCGCGGTAGTTGCTGACGGGAACAACCGGGCGAACGTCGCCCATCGCCGCCACCATCGGCGCCACCCCGGCCACCTGGCGCAGGCTGCCATCAAGACCCAACTCGCCAACGAACCCGAGTCCCTCGATCTGCGATACGGGCACCTGACCGTGCGCAGCCAGGAACCCAATGGCGATTGCGAGGTCGAGCCCGGAGCCGCCCTTTCTCTGGTTCGAGGGGGCCAAGTTGACGGTGACGCGACACGACGGCCACACCAGCTCGCTGCACAGCACTGCCGCGCGCACGCGGTCACGAGACTCGCGACACGCCTCATCTGGCAAGCCAACGATCTGGAACGCGGGCAAGCCTGTGGATACATGCACTTCAACGGTGACCGGACGTCCTTCGACTCCGAACACCGTGGCAGAACGAACAGCGGCAAGCATGCGCGGTCTCCTCCGACGAACTTGGAGGCGCACGCCGCGCACTCGCCTGGGCGAGGTGCGCTCGAACGCCAACGAACGAGGGAGGGAACGGACTCCGGTTCCCCGACGGCAACAAGCCGACCATATCGGGAACCCTGTCGATGACAACCTTCTCGCAAGGTGACCACGCCGGACGGTGGATCACCTGAGAGAATCCTTCAATGAGGAGCCCGGCGGCAAGCACCACCACCATCAGCACGCTGGCAGCGGCGTTGCTGGCGCTCACCCTCGGCGCGGTCAGCGCCTGCGGCGACGATGCCGACCAGCGCAGCGAAGCGAACTACTGCACACAGGTTGGCAATCATCTGACTGATCTCAACTCGCCGACCATCACCGAGGACGGTGACATCGACAGGGTTGTCGGCGCGTGGCGCACCGTCTCCAAGTCGGCCCCGATCGCGGTGCAAGCCGAGTGGGAGACGATGGTCGCCAACCTGGAGACAGCCATCACCGTCGACCCCAACGACCCGGTATCCATGCAGTTGGTTGCCGACACCGCCCGCAAGAGCGAGCCCGCCGCCAATCGAGTCATCAGCTACACACAGCAGCGCTGTGGCGCGCTGATCGGCAGTGTCGCACCAACGCCCACAACCCTGCTGACGTCAACGACGACCACACCGGACACGACCGAGACCGTTCCGCCGACGTCGAGTGGCTGAGCCGTTCCGCCATGTGCAAGGGTGCTGCGCTCAATCGGCGTTCATCTGCGGTAGTACCGCATCTCAGCGCCGACCTGCAGCGACCAGCGCGCGCTCTTAAGCGATTTCGCCGCGGCGCAGGATCACCGAGTCGACCAGGCCGTACGCCTTGGCTTCCTCAGCGGTGAACCAGCGGTCGCGTTCGCTGTCGGCCTGGATCTTCTCCAGCGGCTGACCGCTGTGGTGCGCAATCAGCTCGGCCATACGGCGCTTGGTGTACGCCAACTGCTCGGCCTGAATGGCGATGTCGGTGGCCTGGCCACGAAGACCGGCGAGCGGCTGGTGCATCATGACGCGTGCGTTGGGCAACGTGAAGCGCTTGCCCGTAGCGCCGGCGGTGAGCAGGAATTGACCCATACTGGCGGCCATACCCATGCACACGGTGGCGACTTCGCAGCTGACGAACTGCATGGTGTCGTAGATGGCCATACCAGCGGTGACGGAACCGCCGGGGCTGTTGATGTACAGCCAGATGTCGGCGTTGGGGTCTTCGCCCTCCAGGTACAGCAGCTGCGCACAGATCTGGTTGGCAATGTCGTCGTTGACGTCGGTACCGAGCATGACCACCCGGTTCTTCAACAGGCGGTTGAACACGTCGAGACGCGGATCCATGCCGCCGTCGAGACCCATGGGATGAGTGGTGTCGGTCATGGCCGCCACGCTACCGTCGTGCGTGCCGGACTCTCCCCGGCAAGGCCCACTGAAAGGGCCCGGCTCCACTGAAAGGCCAATCCGATTCCCGACGAGCCATTCCAACCCTGCGCCGACGAACTGATTGCGTACAACGAGCACCACGTGGCGCAGTTCAGCGATCACGACCTCGCACTGCGCCCGGCCCGCCACCTCGCAATCGTGACCTGCATGGACAGCCGTATGGACATCTTCCAGATGCTCGGGCTGGACCACGGCGATGCGCACATCATCCGCAACGCTGGCGGCGTGGTGACCGACGACGTCATCCGCTCGCTCGTGCTGTCGCAGCGCCAGATGGGCACGCGTGAAATCATTCTGGTGCACCACACCAACTGTGGCCTGCAAGCCATCAACGAGGCCCAGTTCAAGGCCGATTTGGAACACGAAGTCGGCATCAAGCCGTGGTGGGCACTCGAGTGCTTCACCGACCCGTACGTCGACACCCGCCAGAGCATCAACCGTCTGCAGCAGAGCCCGTTCGTCCCGTTCAAGGAACACATCCGCGGCTTCGTCTACGACGTAGTCGATGGCCGCCTTCACGAAGTCTGACCGCGCCCGCCACGCGGAAGTGACGCGCTTTTCTGGCTGTGAACCAGGTTCCGACTGGGGTAGCGCGTCACTTTGCCCTCAATCGGGCGGAAGCGGTCAGCGGCGGATGCCGCTGAAGATGATGACTACTCGTTCGTCGGGGTCGACTTGGTCGCGTATGGCCAGAAGGCCGGCGAGACCGGCGGTGCCGGTGTGGCTGGCGTCGATGCCTGTTGTGCGGCGGCCGAGCTCGTTGGCCTCCAGAACGTGGGCCTCGGTCACCACGACCGGTGCGCCACCTGTGGACTCCATCGCCTCGACAACCGGCAGCCAGTCGTAGGTCTCGTCATCGAGAATGCCGTCGGCAGCGGACTCGCCGACGTTCTCCCACGGCCACATGCATTCGCTCCAGTGCTCTGCAGGGGACAGCGACCGAGACATCGTCCATGCCCGTTGCAACGGAGCACACGCTTGGGTCTGCACCGCGTGGAGCTTCGACTTGAGACCGCTCATGCGGAGACCCTCGGCGACCGAGGCGGCGAACGCTCCCCCACCGACCTGGACGAACACCCTGTTCCACTCAATGACGTCTGCCAGTTCCCAACCGAGGGTGCGGCCGCCGTCGAGACACCATGCGTTCTCGGTGCCCTGCACACTGAATGGAATCGCGCCGGCTGCCACCGCCTCGCGGAAGCGATGCACGCATGGGTCGCCGGCCGGATCGCTGGGGATTCGTGGGCACTCGACTACCATCGCCCCCAACTCTGCCAACCGTTTCGTCACGTGGAGATTCGCCGAGGGCGGAACGAAGACTTGGATGGGCCATGAGACGGCGGCCGCCAGCGTTGCCGCCGCCAACGCCGCATTGCCGCAAGAGGCGATTGCCAACGGAGGCCGCTGCGACCACTGCGCAGGGCCCATCTCCTCGGCCGCTCGTAGATGCAACAGGATCGTGAACAGGTGCCGCGCCTTGTGGCTACCGGCCACGTTGCGGGTCTCGTCCTTCACCCACACACCTCCGTCGCGGCCGAAGCCGAGAGCGTGGCTGAGTTCGTCGGCGTGCTCCATCGGTGTCTCCACAAAGCCGGTACCCGCCACTGAAGCGACGAGCGAATCCAACTCCCCGACCATGGCGTCACGCGCCGCCGCCGTCAGCCCGTGCGCCGCAACAAATCCGTCCCAGGCAAGGTATGGCCGAAACGCGAGAAAGGGATTGGCCTGGCCACCTTGTCGCACCGGCGCCTTCACCTGGACGAGCCGAAGCGCGTGATGACGATCAGTAGCGGTCGCGTTGGGGCACTGCCACGTGAACGGCACGGCGATGTCGACCGAAGCGCCGCACACGCGACACTGCCAACCGGCGGCGAGGGGCCTCTCCACGGCGAGCCTCAGCCGGCCGCAACGCGAGCATTGAACTCGGTGATCATCTCGTCCCACACCGGCAGCAGGCGACGAAGGTCCTGCCAGAACGACTGCTGACGACGGGCTTCGAACAGTTCAAACGGCGTGCCCTGTTGCTCGACCCATGTGTAGTAGCCGAGGTTGAAGATGCGGTTGCGCTCGCGCTCGGTGAGCTCGAGTGTGTTGGCGGTGGGCACATTGGCCAGGTGCTCGCCCCACACCTGTGCAGCGTCGAGGTTGGTGAAGCCGTTGCCGAAATCGCGGGCGGTGATCTTGGCGTACTCGCTGGGGTACAGTGCGGCGCCATCGGTGGCGACGGTGATGATGGCGTCGTCGGCGCCAAGGCCGAGCACCTTCGCAGTGCTGATGGCGGCGAGCACGTTGCAGATCGCCGAGAGACCGAAATGCTGCAGCGTGTCGAGGATTTGGCGCGGCACATGACGACGATCGGCCAGGTAGCCAAGGCCGTCCTCACTGTTGAACATTGCGTACAGCTGATCGGTTGCCTGGTCGCTGACCGCCGCGACGAGGTCGCTGTTCATCACGTTGTGGATCAGCGGAATGTGCTTGTCGCCGATGCCTTGAATGTTGTGCTCGCCGAAGCCGTTCTCCAGCATCGTCGGGCACTCCAGTGCTTCGACCGCGACGATCTTGGTGCCGTAGTCGCGCTTCAACCGGTCACCCGCAGCGATGGTGCCAGCCGAGCCAGTGGCGCTGGTGAACGCAGCCAGACGTAGGTCGCGACCCGACGCATCGCGCACGGTCTCGAAGGCGTGGGCCAGCGCGCGGCCGGTGACCTCGAAGTGCCCGAGGTGGTTGCCGAACTCGCAGAACTGGTTGAGCACGAAGTTGCCCGGGTCCTTGGCCAGTTCGTTGCAGGCGTCGTAGATCTCCTTGACGTTGCTCTCCGTGCCGACGGTACGAATGACGTCGTCCTTCGGGTTTTCGCACCACTTGTCCAGCCAGTCGAAACGCTCCTGGCTCATTCCCGCCGGCAGGATCGCGACGCCACGCGACGCCATGATGCGACTGATCGCAATGCCACCGCGGGCGTAGTTACCAGTCGAGGGCCAGATGGCGCGGTGATGCGTGGGATCGAACTGGCCGGTGACGATACGTGGCGCCAGACACGCATACGCGGCGAGCACCTTGTGTGCCGTGATCATCGGAAATCGGTCGCCGAAGACGACGATGATGGGGCTCTCCACACCGGTGAGCGAGCTGGGCAAAACCACGTGATCGGGCACGCCGACCCGGTTGCCGGCAGTGTCGTTGTACCAGTGCACCCGCCATAGGTTGCGCGCATCGGGGCCGTTCTTGTCGGCATCGCCGACGACTGCCGCATCGAACGTCGAAGGGTCGGCGAGCTGCGCGAACGTCGGCAACGTAATGCCAACATCCTTGAAGCGGCCGATGCTGTTCGCCCGTGCCTCCTCATCGACCACGCGATCCGCCAGGCCGAACTGATTCTCGAGAGCGTGGGCGATCGGGTCAGTGCCGGCGGAAACAGTCATGGTTGACATTTTGTCAAACGCTGAAGCGTTTCGCGCCGTCCACCGGGCGAAAGGTTCACCAGACGCCGCATCTGTAGGCTGCCCTCATGTCCGAGGTTGCGAGCGAGCTCTCCAGTGCCAAGCGCCGCATCATCGAACGCCTCAAGCGCGCCGATACTGCCACTGCCCCCGAGCTGGCCGCTGAGTTCGGTCTTACTGACACCGCCATTCGCCAGCACCTCGAGGCGCTGGAGAACGCCGAGCTCGTCGAGCGGGTCACGGCACCGAGCAGCGTCACGACGACCAGCAGCGGTCGCGGTCGCCCGCCAGTTCACTGGCGGCTCGCCGCGTCGGCCAGTTCGCTGTTCGCCGACCGGCACAGCGACCTCACCGTCGAACTGATTGTCTCCATCCGCGACGCACTCGGCGAGGAAGCGTTGGAAGCCGTCGTACGTACCCGCGCCGAGCGCCAGTTGGCCACCTATCGCGTCCTCATCGACGACAGCGCCAGTATCAGCGACCGCGTCCATCGCATCGCCGAGCTGCGGAGCGCCGAGGGCTACCTGGCCGAAGCCGTCGAGAGCGACGGCCACATGACGCTTGTCGAGCACCACTGCCCTATTCGCGACGCTGCCGATTCCTGCGCCGGCCTGTGCAGTGCAGAGCTCAACCTGTTCCAGAAAGCACTTGGCCCCGATGTCACCGTCGCCCGCGAGCAACACCTCCTCGACGGCGGCCAACGCTGCGCCTACCGCATCACCCTCCGCCGAGGTTGAGGCCGCCAGGCCGCATCACACTCCGCTGACTGCCCTGACCCGCCAGCACGTGCTGCAGGCGCAGTGGGGGGCCGCTACCGTGGCGGCCTATGGCTGAACTCTTCCTCGGCGGGTTGATCGATCCTGCTCAGCACGTCCGCACCGACAAGAACGTGCTGCTCCCCAGCGGCGACTTCACGACGCACGGCGTGATCGTGGGCATGACCGGCTCGGGCAAGACCGGCCTTGGCATCGTTCTCATCGAAGAGGCACTGTCGGCTGGCGTGCCCACGCTGCTGATCGACCCCAAGGGCGACCTCACCAACCTGTGCCTCACCTTCCCAACGCTGGCACCCGCCGACTTCGAGCCATGGGTCAACGCGGGCGACGCGAGCAAGGCTGGCCTCGGCGTGCCCGAGTTCGCCGCGGCGCAGTCCAAGTCGTGGACCGAAGGTTTGGCCGGTTGGGGCTTCGGCCCGGACCGCGTTGCGGCCCTGCGCGAGAAGGCCACGTTCACCATCTACACACCCGGCTCCAACGCCGGCGTGGGGCTCAACATCATCGGCTCACTGCAGGCGCCAGGTGCGGGCGCCGACCCAGAGATCGTCGGCGATGAAATCGAAGGCTTCGTCTCGGGCTTGCTCAGCCTGGTCGACATCGAATCCGATCCGCTCAGCAGCCGCGAGCACATCCTGCTGTCGAACCTGATCCTCAACGAGTGGAACGCGCAACGCGGCCTCGACCTGCCCACCCTCGTCGGCATGGTGCTGACGCCGCCGATTCGCAAGCTCGGTGTGTTCGAGCTGGATCAGTTCTTCCCACCCAAGGACCGTATGGCATTTGCGATGCGGCTCAATGGGCTGCTCGCCTCACCGTCGTTCAGCGCATGGATGATGGGGCCACCGCTCGACATCGAAGCCATGCTGCACACGCCCGACGGCAAGCCACGCTGCGCAATCGTCACCACTGCCCACCTCAGCGACCAAGAGCGCCAGTTTGTCACGACGCTGATCCTGTCCAAGCTGGTCACCTGGATGCGCAAGCAGAGCGGCACCACCGACCTGCGGGCGCTGCTGTACATGGACGAGGTCGCTGGCTACCTGCCGCCCACCGCCATGCCGCCCACGAAGAAGCCGATCATGACGTTGATGAAGCAAGCGCGTGCGTTCGGCGTTGGCGTGGTGCTGAGCACCCAAAACCCGGTCGACGTCGACTACAAGGCGCTCTCGAATGCGGGCACCTGGATGATCGGCCGGCTGCAGACCGACCGCGACAAGCAACGCTTGCTTGATGGCATGAGCGCCGCGGCCGGCGGCGTGGATGTCGGTGCGATTGGCGACACGATCAGCGGTCTCGCCAAGCGCGAGTTCGTGCTGCGCCGTGCCGGCAAGGACCAGCCGGAAGTGTTCACTACCCGCTGGGCGATGAGTTACCTGCGTGGCCCGCTCACCCGCGATCAGATCGCCGTGTTGATGGCCGACCAGAAGGGCGCTGCGCCACTTGTCCCATCATCCGCCACGCCAGTCGAGGCAGCGCCCGCAGCGCCCGCAGCATCCGCACCGACAGGACCCGCTCCGCTGCCGCCACCGACGGCCGCCACGCCGTCTGCACCACCTGCCGCACCGTCGATTGCACCCGCCCCTCCGAGCGCGCTTGGCGCTGATGAGTCGCCGCTGATGCAGGCGATCGCAGCTGGCGTAGCCATCCGTTGGGCGGACATCGCTGCGCCGTGGCTTTCGGCCGTCGGCGGAGATCCGCGCGGTACCCGTTACGAGCCGGCCGTCGTCGCTCGCGTGGCACTTCGCTACGACGACGAGAAGGCTGACCTCATTCACGACGAGGAGTACGAGGCCGTACTCTTCCCTCTGGCCGAGCAGGTCGATGCGTCTCGTGCTCTTGGGGTCGACTACGACGACCGCGACCTGCGGGTTGAGATGCCGCCCGGCATCACCTACCAATTGACCAACGCACCGCTGAAGAACAGGACGTTTTGGACCGGCGTGGAGCGCGACCTCGTCGACTTTCTCGTGCGCAGCCGCAGCGTTGAGCTGCAGGTGAACAAGGAGCTGAAGCTCTACAGCCGACCAAGTGAAACTGCCGACGCGTTCTACCAGCGCTGCTACCAGGCCGCCGACGCGAAGGGGGACGTGGCGACCGCCGCGTTACGCGACAAGTACCAAGCCAAGGTCACTGCTCTGCAGTCGCAGCTGCAGGCCGCCGAAGGTCGCGCTGATGTGTTGGAAGCCGAGCAGAAGGGCCGCCGCAACGACGAACTGTTCTCCACCGCTGGCTCGATCCTGGGCGATCTGTTCGGCGGTCGCAAGTCGCGTGGCGGCATGCTTGGCTCGGTGTTCCGCACGACAGGGAGCGCCGCCGGAAAGCGTGGCCGCACTGCTGCGTCTGGCGAACGGTTGGACGCGGTGGAGGACAAGATCCAGCTGCTGCATCAGCAGATGGAAGACCTTGAGGGTGAGCTGACCCAGGAGGTGACCGACATCGACGCCAAGTGGATGACGATCGCCAAGAACATCACAACCCTGCCCGTGACGCTGGAGAAGAGCGACGTGAACGTCACCCAACTCTCCCTCGTCTGGGTACCGGTCGCCGAGCGCTCGTAGGCGTCGGGGCCCGCGACGGGCGCGCCAACGCCACAGCTCGTATGGCTGCGGAGTAGCCAGTTCCTGAGTCCATCGGCAAGTCGCTCTGGGCGCACGCCAGTAGGCTTGCCCCTCTCGTCGCGGGCGTGGCGAAACTGGCAGACGCGCGGGCCTTAGGAGCCCGTTCCGCAAGGAGTGTGGGTTCAAGTCCCTCCGCCCGCACCAGCCTGAGCTGAAGCGACCGGCCGTGTGCATCAGGTCCGGGATTGTCAGACTCGTTGGTACCAACAACCAGGGGCCAATAGGGGCGGGTGGAGACCTAGACCGAGAAGCCGATCACGGGCTGCCGGGCAGTTCGTCGCGGGTATCGGTGATGTCAGCGCCAACGGTGTCAGCGTCCGTGCTGTCAGCGCCGGTGCTGTCAGCGCCAATGGTGTCAGCGCCGGTGCCGTCAGCGCCGGTGCCGTCAGCGCCAATGGTGTCAGTGCCGGTGCCGTCAGCGCCGGTGCTGTCAGCGCCGGTGCCGTCGGTGCCGGTGCCGTCGGTGTCGTGATCGGTCTGGCTGTTGTCGGGATCGGAGTTGCGGGTGTCGGTGCCCGTGTCGACTTTGTTGCCATCTGTGTCGGTCTGGCCCCGGTCGTCGGAGACGGTCTGGGCCTTGGGCTGGTGGTCCGTGGTTGCTGGTGGGTCGTCGACGATGTGCGGGGGCGTGTTGTCGACATGGTGTTGCTGTCCGAAGTTGGGGAGGAGAGGGATGTCGACGATTCCCAGTGCTTGGGTTCCGCTAGCGGCCGCGAGCGCAAGCGCGCCACCCAACAAAACTTTGGCGGTCAGGGTTCCGGTGAAGGTTCCGAGCGCCAGGCGAACCTTCCTGCGACGCTGACGGATGCTGGCTCGGACTTCTTGGGTGTGGTGGCGCGTCGCAGTTGGGGTGTCGGCGAATTCGGACGAGACTGTGGCCTCGGCCAGCAAGTCGTTGGTGTTGAAGACAAGGTCCAGGTTGACGAATTGTGCGAGTTCGGCACCAACGGGTAGCACGGTGGTGGACGTGTACTCGGTTCGGATTTGGTCAACGACTCGCGCCAGGTCACCAGCGACATGGTTGGTGTGATCGGCGTTGCCCTGCAGCAGTCTCTCGATGTAGTCGTCGGTGAGGTCGTGTTGATTCATTTCGATTCCGTCATCGCAGAAGGCACGTCATCGGATACGGGTGTATTGATGTTTCGTCGAAGCGATTCGAGTGCGCGGTGCTGCAGGGACTTGATAGCGCCGATCGGTTTGCCGAGTGCCTCGGCGGTTTCTTCGAGTGAGAGATCGGCGACGATGCGCATCATCAGGACGTCTCGCTGGTCGCTCGTGAGGGTCGCGAGCAGGGCGTCGATGCGTTGATCGGCCAGAACGCTGTCAAGTTGCTCGTCGGTGCGGACGCCGATCGGGTTCGACCTGGATGGTTCCGTGTGCACGTCGACAGGTGTTGGCCGCCGGGGTGTGGAGCGATGCCAGTCCGCAACCTTGTTCCAGGCGATTGCGAACAGCCTTGCTCGAAACTCCGGCGCATGACCGCTAAAGGTGCCGAGGTTCTGGAAGACGCCCAGGAACACCTCGTTGACGACGTCGTCGACCTCGAGCACACCTCGACTCCGGACATAGCCGGCGACGCGGCCGACCAACACGCGATAGAGGCCGGTGAAGCCACGTTGGTCGCCCCGGCGCGCAGCGTCGAGGTACACGTCGATCTCTATGTCGAGACGGTCACGGTCACCCATCGCGGACTCATCGGCACGTCGCATCGCGACCTTGACTCTTACACGACCGGGCAATCGATCTCGGTCACCCACCATTCCGTTCGATCCGCCAGACGCCGCCAGTTCAGACCGGCCGCGCTGGCGATACAAAATTCGCTTTGATCGAGTCAGGCCGTATCCCCAACATGGCCGTGCACGACTACTCCATCGAGACACGGACATGGATCGTGCCTCACACGACAAAGGCGACTCACCGGCAACGGCGAGCAAGCAAAGCCAACGGGCCTCATCGGGAGGTGTCCGGGCTACCGAACGATGGGCGCCCGCCCATCAGAACCAGGAGAAACCCATGTATCAGTCCCGTAGGCGGCTCACGGCAGGAATTTTCTGCGTCGGCTCCCTCACAATGGCCCTCACAACTGCCTTCGCATCATCGGCATCCGCGGCACCTCTCGAAACGGTCGAACTGCCCGTCCTGGGCACCGGTCTCACGATCACGATCACGATTGACGAAACTGGCAACATCAAATCGGTCGGATACGACGGCAACTTCGACAGCGCCGGCAACGAGATCAGCGTCGACGCCACAACGCTGTCCGTTCACTCCGATGACGGCGACGTCGAAGTCGACAATGTCGACGACAACAATGTCGACGACGTTGAAGTCGACGACGTTGAAGTCGACGACAACAATGTCGATAACAGCGACGACAACAATGTCGTTAACAGCGACGAAGGTTCCAACGACTAACGCTGGACTGTTGGGTCCCACGGCATCCGCAGCCAAGTACTCACGCAGGACTGCGGATGCCGCCGGTCCGGCGACGCCACATTTCGCGCTCAGCGAGGCGACGTTCACGCGCCCGCAGTTCATCGACAACACGACGCGCCTAGAGATTTCGAGAACCACACCACGGGCCCCGAGGAACCATTCATGATCACCCCCACACACCGGTCAGAGCGACCGACGCGACTGCGGTTCGTCTCCACACTGGCGATCATTGTCGCGGCAACGCTGCCCATCGCAGCCTGCAGTTCGAGCGACACGACCACGACGGAGCAGACCGATCCGACCACCCCACGGACACCGACCACGGCTTCCTCGATGACCACCGAAACACCGACCAGCGAGCACACCGGCCCACCCTCGACCGACGCGTACGCACGGTTGAACTCCGCGATTGCCGGACTCGGCACGGAGTACACGTTCGAATCCCACACCACGATCGACGGTGTTGAGATCTCAATCGCTACCGGTCGCCGCGTCGGTGATGCCACCGAGATCACGCTCACGCAGCAAGGCACCAGCATCCTGTACCGAATGGTCGGAGCAAAACGGTGGTTGCAACTTCCGGGCGGCGAGTGGAAACCGCTCTCCAACACGAACGCTCCGAGCGACCCACTGCAACAGATCGGCCAACCAAAACAACTCGTCATCACGGCTGACAGCGCGCCCATGATGACCATGCTGGCCACCTACGACGCCGCTACCTTCTCGCTCACGAACACCCCGGAACTTACGGTCACATTGACACTGACCAACAACACACTCACCGACATCGAGTACGACACCACTCAATCCGGTCGAGTAGCCCACGTCAGATCAACTTTCCAACCAGCCGCCAACCTCGATCCGATCGTGACCCCCTGAGCAACGCTCGACGTCGCGTCACCCGATAACGGCCGGTCTGGTGCGGCAAAGTGCTCCCGGGCAGAGTGCTCCGGAACGGCCCTTGCCGGACGCCGCATGGTGCGCAGCTCGCGACATGCTCGGATGTACCACTATCGCCCGATATCGGGCGACTTGACTGAGGGCGCTCGTATGATCTGGCAGCGCGAGGCTCGGATCCAGTCCTACTAGGGGCATCATGTTGCTTGATGTGCAGTTGAGTTCGGCCCACAACGACTGGGCGCAGCTGCGTGATGGGGTGCTGCAGGCCGAGGCCGAGGGGTTCGACACCACATGGGTACTCGACCACTTCGACGGCGCGGTGCTCGGTGGCGATCGTGACCTGTTGGAGTGCTTCACACTGCTCGGGGCGCTCGCTGTGGCAACCTCGACGATCAACCTCGGCGCACTTGTCGTCAACGTTGCCAATCGCCATCGGGCGGTGACAGCCGCAGCCGCCAGCAGTGCGCAGCGAATCAGTGGGGGGCGGCTGCGAATGGGGCTGGGTGCCGGTGCCCCGCCGACTTCGCCGTGGGCTCAGGAGCACCACGATCGAGGCATTCCGCTGCTCGCGGAGATGACTGCCCGACACCAGGCGGTTGTCGACCAGATTCACGTACTGCGGACAATCCAACCGATGCCGATCATCGTTGGCGTCAACTCCGTCGAGCTTGCCATCGTTGCCGGTCGCTACGCCGACGGCGTCAACGTGCGCCTCAGTAGCGCGAAGGCCGCCACCTATCTTGCCGCCGCGGTCGACGCTGCCGACGGCAAGCCGTTCGAGACCAGCGGATGGGCGTCGGTGCACGACCAACCGTCACAGGACAAAGCCCATCCCCTGCAGCTCGACCGGCTGATTTTGTCTCGCCTGGAGCCGTTGAACAACTGAACCGCTGACCGGCTGAGAAGGCTGAGAAGGCTGAGAAATCAGGCGGTTGCCCGCACCGCGATGCCGGCGGTGACAGTGGCGATGATCTGACGGATCACCGTCTCGTCGATGGGCGCGTCGGTGACAATCCAGCGGTACATCAGCGGGGCGACGAACAGGTCTTGCACCACGTCAAGGTCGGCCGTCGGGTCAATCTCGCCACGCTCAACACCGCGCAGCAACACTGCCCGCAGGGGCGCGCGTCGTTGCTCGACGAACGCCCGATACGCATCGGCCACCTCAGGGTTGACCTTGGCAGCGGCGATCATCTGCGGGAACACTCGCTGCAGCTCGCGATCCGACAAGGGCGAATCGATTCCGCCGAGCAGGGCTTCCAGGTCGCCCAGGAGGGTGCCGGTATCGGGCGCGGGTGGCTTGCGCACACACGACATCCAGGCGTCCAGCATCAGCGCTTCCTTCGATGTCCACCGACGGTAGATGGTGGCCTTGCCAACACCGGCGCACGCGGCGACGGCATCCATCGTCAGTCCGGCAATGCCGACCTCTGCAACCAGGTGCAGTGCTGCCTCCAAAATCTCACCGGTGCACGCTTCATTGCGCGGGCGGCCGCGGCGAACTTCGGAGTTCATGTCACGATCCTGCCACTGACGTCAGGCTGGCGGCCGAATCCTCCACGATCACCAGCTCGTCCCTGGCGGCGGCGGGCAGGAACCGGTACGCCACGAACGCGGCGATCGCGACCACTGCCGCGCCGAGCAGCAGGCCCTGCGACAAGCCGTCGACGAATGAGTCCTTGGCCGCCCGTGCGAACGTATCGCCGGTGGGTCCGAGCCCCTGCGAAACCTTCAGCGCCGCGCCAAGGCTGCCACGCGCTTCGCCAAGTAGGGCACCGCCCAGGCCGAAGCCACCGGCGACATCGTCGATGCCGCCGGCGTACACACTGGCGACCAGGCTGCCGATGATGGCCACCCCGAGCGCGCCACCCATCTGACGAGTGGTGTCGTTGACGGCAGAGCCCACGCCTGCCTTCGAGCGAGGTAACGAACCCATCACGCTTTCGGTGGCAGGCGCCATCGTCAGCGCCATACCGAACGCCATGAAGCACATGTTGATGATGACTCGCGGGTAGCTGGTGTCGGTGTGAATCGTAGAGAGCACGATCATCGCCACCGAGATGATGGACAAACCCATCGTCACCACCCGCTTGGTGCCCAGCCGCTCCACCAGGCGTGCCGACAGCGGAGCGGTGATCATCATCGTCATCGCGTACGGAATCAACCGCACACCTGCCTGCAGCGGACTGTAGCCGTGCACCAGCTGCCAGTACTGCGTCATCAGGAACAGCGAGCCGAACAACGCAAAGAACGTCAGCGTGACCGCGGTGTTGGCAGCGGTAAAGCGCGGGTTCTTGAAGAAGCTCATATCGAGCATCGGGTGGTCGGTGTGCTTCTCCCACAGGATGAAGGCCGCCAGACCGACGATGCCGACACCGAAGGCCAACAGCACTTCGGGGCTGGTCCAACCCTTGCCAGGGCCCTCGATGATGCCGAACAACAGTGCGCCAAGGCCCACGATGGAGAGCACCGCACCAAGCGGGTCCAGCCGCGGCGCCGATGGATCCTTCGACTCGGACACAAAGTAGTGACCGGCGATCAGGGCGATGGCGCCGATCGGCAGGTTCACCCAGAAGACCGAGCTCCACGAGAAGTGCGTCAGTAGAAGACCGCCGGTGACCGGGCCGAGCGCAACACCAAGACCGGAGAAGCCCGCCCAAATCGCAATGGCGCGACCGCGTTCCTTCGGGTCGCGAAACACGTTGGTCAAGATCGACAGCGTCGATGGCATGATCAGCGCGCCGCCGACACCCATCAGTGCTCTGGTGGCGATGAGGTTGGACGGCGAGTCGGCCAGGGCAGACAGCATCGAGCCGAAGGCGAAGATCACAATGCCGACACGTAGGGCCCGCTTGCGGCCGAACCGATCACCGAGGCTGCCGGTGGTGAGCAACAGGCCGGCGAAGACGAGTGTGTACCCGTCAACAATCCACTGCAGCTCGCTGTTGGTGGCGCCCAACTCCTTCACCAGCGACGGGATGGCGACGTTGAGGATCGTATTGTCCATCACGATGATCAACAAGCTGAGGCACAGCGTGGCCAATGTGAACCAGCGACGAGCGTGGATTGCAGGGTCCAACACGTCTGGTTCGTGAGTGAGTGCTGTAGAGCTCAATTGCCTTGCCTTTCGATACGGAACAGTTTCGTATCGTAATCATCGGAATCGCTCGCGTGGAGCGCTGCCCGGTGTGACATTCGTCCCGCGGGAGTTCGCGGTCGCCGATGTCGGGCCGAAGACCATGGCAATGGCCGAGACCGCGTGGCGTGTTCGTGGGCAGGAGGTGGTGGAGAAGTGGCCGATTGACCTACGCGGCTGGTGACACGTCGGGCGGCGTAAAGGTGGCGCCGCCGGTGCTGCCGTCGTAGCTGCCGAGGAAAATCACCGTCGTGCCCGTCCACACCGGCGAGCTGTCATCGTGCGACACCTCGCCGAACGTCATGTCACCACTGCTCCACTCGTCCGCTGCCGGGTCGTACCAGACGGCACCACCCTTGGCGAACTGGATGATGAGCGAGCCAGTCCACACCGGAACGAAGCCAGGGTGAGCAAAGCCCGACCTGGTCGGCCGCCACATGTCGGTGACCGGGTTGTACGCGGCCCCGTCTGACATTGCCATCTCTCCGTTGCCGGTGGGGTCGCCCCCACTCGCGCCGCCGAGGACAATCATCTCCGTCCCGGTCCACACGCCCGGCACTCGGCGGTTGGACAGAATCGATGCCGCCAGCGGTCGATAGGCGTCGGTCGTTGGGTTGTATGCAACGCCATCAGCGAAGTCGTTGGAGCCATCCCCTCCACCCCAGATCAGCCACTCATCGCCTGTCCACACCGATGCTGCGTGATACCTCGGGGCCAGCGGAGCCGACGGCAGCACCCGCCACTCGTTGGTGGTGGGATTAAAGGCCTGAGCCGTGGCCGCGTCGAGACCTTCGTTACCGGACATCACGAGCAGCTCGGATCCTGTCCACACCCAAGGGTCGGCGGACCAGAGCTTGTCGGGTGCCGGCGCATCGGCCTGGATCGTCCACACCCCGCTTTCCAGCGAGAGAGTGGCCGCCACGGATCGAGGAGCACCGGTCTTGGTCCAGCCGACAGCAAGAATCGTGTCACCTGTCCAGACGAGGATGGGAGCCAGCAATGGCACCTCGGTGGAAACGGATCGCCATTGAGCGCTGAGCGGGTCGTACGCGTCGACGCCTTCGTCAATTCCGGCGATCTCGGCTACTGATTGGCCGCCAAACGCGACCGCCTCCGTGCCCGTCCACACCACCGTCGCCCCACTGACACCCTTACGCGGACCCGGGGGAACAGCGGCCCACGGGCTGCCGCCGAGATCGGCTGTTGGTGGAGGAATCGTCGATATGACCGTCGTTGCTGGCGCGGCGCTCTTTGCGACCGTTGTGGGCGCACCGCCGTCGCCGCTGGTCACTCGCTCGGGACCTCCGCCCGCGTTCCATACGACTACTGAACCTGCTACCAACAACGCGGAGATAGCACCGCCGAGTGCAGCGCGGCGCGTGCGTTCGTGACGGCGTTGCGACCGCGCAACGCCTGCGCCGATTGCGTCAGCGCCGGCCACCTCAACGGTGTCCATGGTGGAGAGATGCGCTCGCAGGCGTTCATCGAAACGATCGTTCATGCATCCTCCTGAGTCTCGAGTGCTCCGCGGAGTTGCTCCAACGCGCGAGACAGTGTCGACTTCACTGTGCCCACGCTGATGCCCAGCACGCCAGCAATCGCCGACTCGGACATGTCGTCGTAGAACCGCAGCACGATCACAGCTCGCCGACGTGCCGGCAGCGCATGCACCGCACGCAGTGTTCGATCGCGCTCGGCGGTTTCGCCGCTGAGATCAAGAGTCGGCAGCGTCCAGCCGAGCGCGAAGTGGTCGCTGCGGGCAGACAGGCGTCGCCGACGCCATCGCCGATTGGTCAGGTTGACCAGTACCCGCCGCACGTACGCCGCCGGGTCTGCAACGGTGCCACCGCGCCACTTCGGCAGGGTCCGAGCGATCGCCTCGGCCAACAGATCGTCAGCCACGTCTGCGTCGCCCACCAGCAGCCGAGCAATCCGCTGCAGGCGGGGCAGTTCTGAACCGAGCATCTCCACAAACCCGAGGTCGCTGGCCGGCGACGCGCCAACAGGCTCGATCTCGATGTGCGACGCAGCCCCTTCCACGTCGGACACAGAGCCTCAGCCGTGCTCGAAGGTTGCTTGCTTGCGCAAGGCCTGCACCAGCGCGACGAACGCCCTACCGCGATGCGAGATCTCGTTCTTCTCCGTGTCGGTCATCAGGCTGAACGTACGGCCGTCACCGTCGTCCGGAATGAACAGCGGGTCGAAGCCGAAACCGCGATCGCCACGTTCCTCGGTGGCGATGGTGCCCTCGCACACGCCCTCCTCGCACAGCTCGCGACCATCGGGCCAGACCACCATCACCATGGTTCGGAAACTTGCCCGCCGGTCGACTACACCATCCAATGCCTGCAGCAGCTTGGCCCGGTTCTCCGCGTACGTGGCCTGCGGCCCTGCGTAGTAGGCGGTCTCCACCCCGGGCTCGCCGTCGAGCGCCACGACAAACAAACCCGTGTCATCGCTGACGGCAGGAAGCCCGGTGGCGGCGCAGATAGAAGCCGCCTTGAGCCGTGCGTTGCCCTCCAACGTGCCTGCGTCCTCCACCACCTCAGGAATGTCGGCAGGGCGCGGGACCAAATCAACCAGCCCGGCGAGGATGCCCCCGATCTCGGCGACCTTGTGCGGGTTGGCCGTCGCGCTGACCAGTTGCGGAAGGGTGCTCATCGACCCAATATGCGTGCCGTCGGCGGCTCGGCAACCAGTAACGCCTGCAGGTCGATGATCTCGGCCAATCCCTTGGTTGCCAAGGCGAGCAGCGCATCGAGTTCGCTACGGCTGAATGCAGCGCCCTCGGCCGTGCCTTGGACTTCCACGAATTTCGGCTCGTCACCAGGCTGGCCCAGCACGACCACGTTCATGTCGACCTCGGCCGTGCTGTCCTCCACGTACGGCAGGTCGAGCACCGGCACGCCACCGACAATGCCAACGCTGATGGCCGACACGTACGAGTGCAACGGATGCTGGTTGATGGCCTTGTTCTGCACCAACCTCGTCAGGGCGTCGTGCAACGCCAGGTAGCCACCGCAGATGCTGGCAGTGCGGGTGCCGCCGTCTGCCTGCAACACATCGCAGTCGACAATCACTTGGCGCTCGCCCAGCAACTTCATGTCGCACGAGGCGCGCAGCGCACGGCCGATCAGCCGCTGGATCTCGACGGTGCGACCGCTCTGCTTGCCCTTCGCTGCTTCGCGATCGATGCGCTCGGGTGAAGCGCCCGGCAGCATCGAGTACTCGGCCGTGACCCAACCCTTGCCACTGCCCTTCATCCAGCGCGGCACGCTCTCGTCAATGCTGGCGGTGCACAGCACCCGCGTCTTGCCGAAGGTCACCAGCACACTGCCGGCCGCCATCTCGGTGTAGTCGCGCTCGAAGGTGATCGGGCGCAGTTCGTTGTCGGCACGGCCGTCTGGACGGGGCATGGCAAGTCTCCTCGGTGAGATTCTGTCTGTCGTTCAATGTGGATATCGGTTAGTCGTCGGTTAGTCGTGGTGCCACTGTGCGGCGTTGCGCAGCTCGGGGCCGAGTAGCCGCCCGCCCAGATCTGCAAACCATGAAATGTCGCCGCTGGACAGGAAGCGGAGTTGCGCCGGCCCATCGTCGTCTGCACGCAGCAGGCCGCCGCCGTGCAGTTGGTCGCGAGCGACGAGCGCGGTCTCGATGGCACTGCTCACCAAGGTGACGTCGGAGCCCATCACTTCTGCGATGACCGACTCGAGATATGGATAGTGCGTGCAGCCGAGCAACAGGGTGTCGAGGCCCGCATCGACGACGGGTGCCAGTAGACGCTCGGCAAGGATCTGCACTTCTTCGCCGCTGGTCTGACCGCGCTCGACGAACTCGACGAGGCCAGGGCACGCCGCGGCAGTCAGTTGCACGTCGGCGCCGGTGACAGCTACGGCACGCTCGTAGGCGCCGGACCGAATCGTGCCAACCGTGCCGATAACACCCACCTTGCCGCTGCGCGTGGCCTTCACCAATGCACGAGCACCGGGCGCCACCACATCGATCACCGGCACCGGCAGTTCCGCCTCCAGCTCGTCGAGCGCGGCTGCGGAGGCGGTGTTGCATGCGACCACAATCGCCTTCACGTCGTAATCCTTGACCAGACTCCAGGCAATCTGGTGGGCGAACTCGCGCACTTCGTGCTGAGGCCGCGAACCGTACGGGTAACGCCCGGTATCGCCGATGTACACGAGGTGTTCGTGCGGCAGGAGGTCGATGACAGCGCGGGCAACTGTGAGCCCGCCGAACCCACTGTCGAACATCCCGATTGGCCGGTCCATCGCCGAAAGACTACTCAGCGGGTGACGAACCAGGCGATCGTGTACGCCACCGAGTTCGACGCGACGTGGGCGATCATCGTGGCCAGGATGCTGCGCGCGCGGTACCGAATCCAGCACCACCACAGGCCCGCAATCGCCGTGCCCGCGACCGCGAAAACAACCGCCGCCACGACGCCAGCGCTACCCGTGCCGAAGATGCGCGTGGCCGCCGGATTGACTTCCGTGAGGCCCAACGCCGGCAGTACATGCCAGAACCCGAAACACACCGAGGCCGCGAGGCATCCGCGAAGTACACCCCAGCGAACCGCAAAGAGCGCCGGCAGTACCGCCCGGAACGCCGTCTCCTCCAGCACCGCCGTCCCGAACGGAATGCGCACGAAAGCCTGGTAGATCCATGTGACGGCACTGCCGCCGACACGCCGATCGTGGTACATCTCGCTGAACACCGGCATCAGCGCTCCCACGCCGAGCACGACGGCGGTCAGCGCAAACAGCACTCCGCCCCAGGCTGCGCCGCGACGCCACTCGGTGAAACCCATCTGCTGCAACGACACCGAGTGCCGCGCGATGACGACGATCGCGGCCGCCACGGCCAAGCTCCACGGCACATACGCCCACGATGGCAGCACGCGATTCGACAGTACGTTGGCAACCATCAACGTCGCGAGCACACCACCGACGGCCAACTGCCAGCGCCTACGCTCAGGCAATGCATCAGTCGCCACGAGTCGAGGGTAACTCGTGACCGACCAGGCCAACACCGCGGCAGCGGGTGCTACTCCGGCCAGCGCAGCACCACCAGTGCAGCGCGACATCTACATCGACTTCATGCGCGCGTTCAGCCTGCTCGTTGTCGTCGCCTGGCACTGGGTCTTCACCATCGTCGTCTGGAAGGACGACGGTCCGCACGCCACCAACCCCATCGGCTTCACCACCGGACTGTGGGCTGTCACGTGGTTGCTGCAGGTAATGCCGTTGTTCTTCTATGTCGGCGGCTACTCACATCTCGTTGCCTGGCGGCGGGCACAGACCAGGGGTGAGCATCTCAACCGCTTCGTGTTGCGCCGTATGCGCGGCCTGGCGGTTCCTACACTCACACTGCTGGGCGTGTGGGTCGCTTTTGGAATTGCGCTCGGCGCCATCTTCGACCTGCGCTGGATCGGCAAGGCCGTGCTCCTCGTCGTCAGCCCGCTCTGGTTCATGGGCGTCTATCTCATGCTCATCGCGCTACTGCCGGTGTTCTTGTGGCTGCACCAGCGGTGGGACACCATCGTGCTCGTGTTCCTCGCCACCACCGCTGGCGCTGTCGACGTCCTGCGCTTCCGCTATGGCTATGAGTGGCTGGGCATCATCAACATGATCGCGGTGTGGTCGCTGTGCCATCAGCTGGGCTTCTTCTACGAACGACTGATCGCCGCCACCCGCCGCGCCGACTGGACCCTGCTGTGGGCCGGTCTTGCTGCGCTGGCCGGCTTGGTTGCCAGCGGCCTCTACCCGGGCTCGATGGTTGGTGTGCCCGGAGAGACCTCCAACATGGCGCCGCCGACGCTGTGCATCGTGGCGCTCGTTGCCTTTCAAGCCGGGTTCGCCGAGGTCATCAGGCCGCGCGTGGAAGTGCGTCTGCTACGGCCTCGCTGGGCACGGGTCAACGAGACCATCAACCGGTTCTCGATGCCACTGTTCCTGTTTCACACCACCGGCATGGCGCTGCACCGTGCCGCCCGTTACGCGCTCGCCGGCAAGCGCAACGAGGCCCGTGAACCCACGCTGTGGTGGTGGCTGTACCGTCCACTCGCCTTCATTGGTCCGCTGCTGTTCACCCTGCCGGTGATCTATCTCTTCGGGCGCCAGTGGGTGAAGAAGCTACGCCCCTCCGCCGTTGCGGCCTGACCCAGCGTGCTCCTCGCCACCGTTCTCGCGCTCGGCGCAGCTGTGCTCCATGCCGGCTGGAACTTCGTTGCCAAGCGCGCTACCGGCGACCGATACATGGTGCTGTGGGCGCAGTTTTTTATGGCTGGCCTGATGTCTCTGCCACTGGCCATCGGCAATCACGTGCTGTTCGGGATGCCGGGCAAGGCGTACATGTTCGCCGCGCTCAGCGGCGCCTTGCACCTGCCCTACACATGGCTGCTGGCCAAGGCATACACCGTGGGCGACTTCTCGGTCAGCTACCCGGTGGCGCGTGGCGGCGGCGCCGCCCTTGCGGCCATCGGTGGTGTCCTCTTCCTGTCCGATCAGCTGACGGCCTGGCATGCTGCCGGCATCGTCGTAATCGTCAGCGGGTTGTCCCTGCTCGCGGTCGGTGCAAGCGCCCGAAACCTCGTGATCGCGCTGGGCGTGTCGGTGACCATCGGTGTGTACTCGGTGTTCGACGCTGCTGGGGCTCGAACCAAGCGCGACACAATCGCCTACATCTTCGCGACCATGGTCGCCGGTGCGTGTTCCAACACCACCTTCGGCCTCACGACCGGTCGGCGCGCGGATATGGCGGCGGTGCTGCGCGACCGGTGGCGGCCGGCCATTGTGACCGGCGTGGCCACCACGGTGACCTATGGCATGGTGCTGGTCGCCACTCAGCACGCGCCACTCGGGTACGTCACCGCGCTGCGCGAGTCAAGCGTGGTGCTCGCTGCACTGATCGGTTGGAAGTATCTCGGCGAGGGTGACCATCGACGGCGAATCACAGCGGCCGGCGTCGTGACCGGCGGCATTCTGTTGATGGTCCTGGGCCGCGGCTAGCCGCGACCTATCGCGATCAGGTGACGCTGGTGAGGCGGCCGGTGACGACGATGCGGTAGAGCGTGCTGGTGGCGGTTCCGTTGAGCTTCGAGCACGCCACGAGCTGGGCTGTGACCGGGCCATACGGGTTGGCCAACGCCTGAATCAGTGAGTAGGACGGCGTGGAGATACCAACATCCATCACCTGGTAGTGGTATTGGTGGCCGTCGCTGCCCACAATGGTGAACTCGTCACCGTCGTTCATTTCGTTGAGGTAGCGAAATGGTGCCGACCCCGTCGTGCGGTGCCCGAACAGCATCAGGTTGCCTGGGGCAGCAACGATGTTGATGTCGCTCCAGGTGGCTGCGTAGCCCTGGTTGGCGATGCTGTCGAGATTGCCACCGCCAGCTTTGATCGCCACGTAGACGCCGATCTTGGGAACGTAGACAGCTGCGGCCGCATTCGGCACGTAGATCGGATTGGCAGGTTGCGGCTGCGTGGCGGTCGACGGCGTGCCGAGATACCAGCCGGCGACATCAGCAATGAGGTGTGCACCGCCGTCGGTGTAGAGCGCCACCCCGCGGCCGCTGCTGACCCGAACAATCGAGTGATTGGCAACGGTCTGCGGGACGGCGCTGATATTCACGTTTGAGCTGTTCGGACGGGATACACCAGCCGGGTACGCAGTGACGAAACCAGGGGCCCACGGCAACGTCGCAGTGATGTTCAGGACCACGGCCGCAACGCTGAGTCCGCCCCCGTCACCCGGGTTGAATTCGTAGGTGCTGCCACTCCATGGCGCCAGAGTCCGCAGTGCCCTGGAGTCGAACACGCGCGATGGTGCAGAGGGAATGTAGAGACCATCGGTGGATGTCGTTGGCTCGGATAGCCCCGTGAAATAGCCCACCACGTCAACGAGTAGATGTCCACCATTTTCGCTGTAGACCTTGAACGTGTTGGTGCCGACCAGGTTGACAATCGCCTGGCCCGCGCGAGTTTGGGCGCCGGTGTCGAGGTTCAACGAGCTAGTTCCTGAGAACCCTTGGTTGGCTGGGAACGCCGACCAGAACCCGGGGTTGGCATTGACGGCAGTGATATTGACGACCACCGCGGACGCACTGAGGGGGATATCGGCTGCCGCGAGATCGACGCTGAACGTCTCGGTGGCATTGATGGGGCGTGTACTGCGCGTGTCCAGCACCCGCAGTGCACCGGCCGGCCGAGTGACCAAGCGGCCGTCGTTCGACGCTGCCGACACTGGCACGTAGACGCCGACGAGGTCGACGACTAAGCCCATCGTCGCGCTGCGGTAGATGTTGGCAGCACCGTCGGCACCGATCTTCACGTGCACCAGGTTTGCGATGACACGGCCTTGGGCGTCGGCGTTGAGGCTAGAAGTGAGTGGCGCCGGTAGCGAAGTAGCGCCGGGGAAAACGGTGGCAAAGCTCCATCTTGACGACCCGGCGATGGTGACGTTCAGGACGGCAGCCGTTGCGTTCGCGGGAACACCGGCGCGACCAATGATGGGAACCTTGATGGTGTCGGCCGACAGTTGGACGAAACCTCCGGAGCCCGACGAGGACTGCCTGGTGTCTGCCAGCCGCAGTGGAGCAACAGCGACGTATTTCGATGCACCGGCGGGGACCGCTGCGGCCGCGAATGGCGGGCCAGTCGGACTGGCGTCCACGGTCGCAACGCTTCGCGAGGCGGCCGCAACGATGACTGGGCTGGCGGAGATGACCATCGGCGACACCAGACATGCTGCAACCAGCAGAATTTTCGAACGTCGCATCGTCACTCCACAGTCGCGTCAGGGGGTGTGGCCCGGGAGTCTAGGCGTGCCTATCGAGCGAGCGCGAGGCACTCTCTAGAAATAGATGATCGACTCGGCCTTGGCTTCAGCCGCGTCCAGATCGTCAGTGTAGGCACCGGTGCTGAGGTACTTCCAGCCACCGTCACAGACAATGAACACGATGACACCCTCCGCGATCTCACTGGCAACTTTGGCCGCGCCGGCGAGGGCCGCGCCGGACGAGATACCGGCAAAGACACCGCACTCGTTGACTAAACGGCGAGTCCATTCCAGGCTCTCGCGGGGCCGCACGATGCGCTTGCGATCCAGCAGGTCGAACCCGTGCCAGCGCTCGAACAGGGGCGGAATGTAGCCCTCGTCAAGATTTCGCAATCCCTCAACCCGTTCACCGAGCGGCGGTTCGATGGCGATAATTTTGATCTCGGGATTCTGTTCCTTGAGGAACTTGCCGGTGCCCATCAGGGTGCCGCTGGTGCCCAAACCCGCGACGAAATGAGTGATCTCGGGGCAGTCGCGAATGATCTCGGGCCCGGTGCCGGTGTAGTGCGCGATCGGGTTGTTGTCATTGCCGTACTGGTATAGGAAGCACCACTCCGGATGCTCGGCAGCCATCGCCTGCGCCCGCTTGACGGCGCCGTTGCTGCCCTCTTCGCCAGGCGTGAGGATGACCTCAGCACCAAAGACTTCCAGCATCTGGCGGCGCTCGATGGACACGCTGGTCGGCATCAGAATCTTGATCGGGTAGCCGCGCATCTTCGCAATCGCGGCCAGCGCGATTCCGGTGTTGCCCGACGACGGCTCAATGATCGTTTGCCCCGGCTTCAGCAGACCATCGGCCTCCGCCTGCAGGATCATCTGGCGGGCAATGCGATCCTTGACCGATCCGAACGGGTTCTGACTCTCCAACTTGGCAACAATGCGCACCTGAGGGTTCGGCGACAGATTGCTGACGTCGACCATCGGCGTGTTGCCAATGAGGTCGAGGACTGATGCGTTGACGATTCCGTTCGCGCTCATCAAGTGCACCTCTCGCGAGTAGTCGACCGTCATGGTCAGGATTGTAATCGGGTAGCGGCCAGATCAGCCGATGCTGATCGGCACTTCCGCGATTGTCGCGTCGACGATGCGATAGCAACGCGGTTCAGGCGCATCCCGCTTCAAGCTGACGATCACATAGAACCAGCCTGGGTCGGGAGCCTGGGCGACGTCGGTGGGGCTGGGGTACGGCTCGCTATGCGTGTGGCTGTGAAAGATACCGATGATCTCCAGGCCGTCGTCCTCGGCTGCCATCTCCGCGCGCAACAGTTCCTTGCCAGGGATTGTGTACACGCGGGCCGAGGCGGCCTCGTTCGTACAGCCGACGAAACGATGCACCTTCGTGCCCTTCCCGACCAGCACACCGCAGGCCTCGAGCGGGTAGCCGTCGTAGGCGTTACCGATCATCTCGGCGTAGGCCAGATTGGTGAACGACAGCGGAGTCACAGAAACGGGCGGCATTGCGTCGCAAGGGTACCGCTACCCTGTGCCTCCCATGGCGCCACCGCGTGATCGCAGCAACCCAGCTGGGCGCAAGCTCGTCGCCAGCAATCGGCGCGCGCACCGCGACTACGACATTCTCGAAACGTTCGAGACCGGCATCGTGCTCAGCGGCAGCGAGGTGAAATCGCTGCGCGAGGGTCACGCGCAGGTGGCCGACTCGTTCGCTCGCATCATCAACGGCCAGGTATGGCTGGACGGAGTGCATATTCCGCCGTATCAATTCGCCCACGGCATCGGCGCCCACGACCCGGACCGCGCTCGCAAGCTACTGATGCACCGTCGCGAGATCGACCGTTTGGCGCACGAGCTTGCCGTCGAGCACTTGGCACTCATCCCCATGTCGTTCTACTTCAAGGACGGCAAGGTGAAGGTCGAGATCGCTGTGGCTCGCGGTCGCAAGAAGGCCGACAAGCGCCAGGCGTTGGCCGCGCGCGATGTGAAGATGGAGATGGCCCGGGCCATGGGACGCCAGGCCAAGGGTCGTGTGTCGTGATCGGTCGTGTGTCGTGAGCAAGTGTGCCTTGGTTCGTCGCCCCAGTCCTCGCCTCGCCGATGGCCTGGTCACCCACATCGGCCGCACGCCGATTGATGTCGAGCTGGCCAATCAGCAATGGTCGGCGTACGTCGGGGCGTTGGAGGCACACGGTTGGACAACCACCGAGGTCACGCCGGCGCCTGGCCTTCCCGACTCGGCGTTCGTAGAGGACACGATGGTGGTGTTCCGCGATGTGGCGGTGATCGCCCGGCCCGGCGCCGACGAGCGCAAGCCGGAGGTGGAAGCCGCTGCGGAAGCCGTGCGCTCGTTTTGCTATCGACTCATCACGATCCAGGCGCCCGGCACGCTCGACGGCGGCGACGTGTTGAAGGTGGGCGACACCATCTACGTCGGCAACGGCGGCCGCACCAATCTCGAAGGCATCGCTCAGCTGACAGCCGCATTCGGACCAATGGGAGCAACAGTGATCACCGTGCCGCTCACCAAGGTGCTGCATCTCAAGTCGGCAATCACCGCGCTGCCCGACAGCACGATCATCGGCTGGCCGCCAGCGGTCGACGACGTGTCGTTGTTTGCGAACTTCTTGGCCGTTCCAGAGGAGTCAGGCTCCCATGTCGTCGTGCTCGACGACCACACACTGCTGCTCTCAGCAGATTGTCCACAGACCGCGGCACTGCTGCGCGGCCGCGGTTACGAGGTGGTAACGGTGGACATCAGCGAGTACATCAAGCTGGAAGGTTGCGTCACCTGCCTCAGCGTGCGGCTACGTGACGCCCCCGCTGGCAACGCTTTCGCCAGCTGACAGCCACGCCGCGCGGTACGCGGCAGCGAGCGACTCGATCGTCTCGTGTGCGTTCAGCCCACTCGGGTTGGGTAGCACCCACAACTCAGTGCCCCCGAGCGTGTCCAGCTGCTTGCCTGCCATCGCCTTTGGCCGGTCGAAGGCAACTCGATAGGCGACCAGGCCGAGTACCGCCACGACCTTCGGTTGCATGGTCCGAACCTTCGCTTCGAGCACCGCTCCCCCGGCTCGTAGTTCCGCTCGGGTCAACTCGTCGGCGCGGGCGCTGGCCGTAGGCACCACGTTGGTGATGGCGATGCCCAGGCCGGCAAGCATCACCAGATCGTCGGCGGTCATACCGCTGCTGGCATCGACCTCATGCGGCGTGATGCCCGCCGCAAACAACGCTGGCCAGAACCGATTGCCACGGCGCGCGAAGTGCGCGTTCGCCGCCGCGGTCCACAGCCCAGGGTTGATGCCCACGAACAGCATGCACACGGGGTCGCAGACAAGATCGTCGACGAGCGCACCATTGAACGACAACAGTTCGGCGCGAGTGAAGCGCGCCATGGTCTGCTGGTCAGCCGACGATTTCGGAGACCTGCATCACCGGGGCGATGTTGGTGTAGTTGGCCACGTCGGCCATGACGTCGCTCATCTTCGGGCTACCGAAGGCGGCCTGCATTGCTTCCATCGACTCGAAGTAGAAGTTGACGCCGGCAGCGTTGGGGCCGTCGATGCCCTTGTCGACCTCGGTCTTCACCGGGCTGAACACGGCGTTACACAGCGGCACATGGCTGGTTGCGTAGTAGTCGTGGTCAAAGGTGGTGCCTTCGCCGTTGGGGTAGGAAACCGTGAGTTTGATCATGGCCGCAACCGTATTCCGCGGGCCGATTGCCGCACGACTCGTACCGTCCACCACCGACCTCACGGTCCCTCTCAGCGTCGCACCCAGTTTTAGGAAAGGCCGGCGGGCCTTGAGCCGGGCGGGGACGCTGGACCATTTGAAACAAACCGGAATCGGCACAGCCGAGCAGTTTTGACAGGTCGGCGGCCCGCGGCTTCTCGTGGAGTTTTCTCGACCCGCCGGGCTTGGGGCAGTCGACCGCTGATAGGTTGCTCTCGCTATCCCACACAACGGGGCTGACAGGTTTCGACGTCAGATTCATTTTGCGGGCGTGCGACCCGAGTTGCTCAGACTCGCTAAACGGGGCACAAACAGAATTGCCAACGAGCAGTTCGCTCTCGCCTAATTCGTTAGGCATCGAGAGACATCGTGACCAGAAATGGCGCACGGGGCCGATCCACCGCAGCCTGGCACCAGAAGCGGGGGATGACAGCGGAAAAGACTGCTGGCGTCGGGAAAGACCGATGACGATTCGGAAAGACGATTCGCGGGCCACCGGGCAACCGATGGCCAACTGACCCGCCGGTCTCCCTGCGTTAGGGAGAAAGTGGGAATGGTCGTATCACGAACGTTGAGTGCCTGATGGACGGGGGTTCGATTCCCCCCAGCTCCAC
>JAYUCY010000060.1:0-21976 GCA_043740085.1 Ilumatobacteraceae bacterium | reverse complement strand
CTCCTCCAGCACCCGGCTCTGCGCGTTGGTTCGATAGAAGGCGGCCATCTCCTTCCACATGGCGTGCGACTCGCGCTGCACCGACTGCATCGTGCGCGCCACGAACATGGCCTCATCGCCTTCGTCTTCGGCGTGGTACCGCATGATGCGATCACCGCTGCCCTTCTCGCTCCAGAGATGCTTCTCCTTGCGATCCGGGTTATTGCGGATGACCGCGTTGGCCGCGTCGAGAATGGTCTGCGTGCTGCGGTAGTTCTGGTCGAGCACGATCGTGGTGACGTCGTCGAACGCCTCCTCGAACTGCAAGATGTTCCGGACGTCCGCTCCTCGCCACCCATACACCGACTGGTCATGATCGCCAACGATGGTCACTTGACCACTCCGCGCGGCAAGCGACAGAGCGATCTCGTTCTGAGCCATGTTGGTGTCTTGGTATTCGTCGACCAACACGTGCTGGAAGCGCTGTTGGTAGTGGGCCAGGACGTCGGGGTGCTCTCGGAACAGCTGAACTGTCTTCATCAGCAGGTCGTCGAAGTCCATGGCACCCGCCTTCGCGAGGCGCGCCTGGTAGTCGACGTAGACCTCGGCGTGCTTGCGAGTGAACGGATTGTCGGCCTTCACCAACGCCTCAGCGGGTGTCACCAACTCGTTCTTCCAGATGCTGATCTGCCCGTGGACAGCTCGCGGAGGGAAGCGCTTGGCGTCGAGGCCGAGGTCGCGGATGACATAGCCGGCCAACCGCTGCGCATCTGATTGGTCGTAAATGCTGAACGTGCGCGGGTGGCCCATCGCATCGCCGTGGGCACGCAAAATTCGCACGCAGGCGCTGTGGAAGGTGCACACCCACATTGCCTTCACCATCGGCCCAACCAGCGCCGCGACCCGGTGCTTCATCTCATCAGCGGCCTTGTTGGTGAACGTGATCGCCAGAATCGACGAGGGTGGCACCCCGTCGTGAATCAGGTGCGCGATGCGGTGCGTGAGCACCCGCGTCTTACCCGAGCCGGCGCCGGCGACGACGAGCAGCGGCCCACCCCGATGCACGACCGCATCAAGCTGGTCAGGGTTCAGCGACGCCAAATCAAGTGGGTCGACATCGAACAATGACTGGTCGCTCATGGTCCGACCATCCTACGGACGAGAGGCCACGGGCCAGGCCGCGCGGTCTGCGCAAGCAGAGGCCCGCACCGATGCGACCGCTCGCACCCGCTGGCAAACCGCCGTGACTCCATACGAACGACAGTACTCAAGAGATATGACAGAATACTTTTGGTCGCTCTCGCTCGACCGCTCTACCAGGGAAACGGACCGCTGATCTCGTAGATGATTCCCTGCGTCGAGCTGATTCCGCGTTGCGAACCGACGTACACCCGGCGGCCGTCGGGCGACACGTTGACACCCGTCAGCTCACTGCTCGGCTGGCCGGTGAGCCGCGCCACCACAGTGGCGCTGCCGTTCAGTTCGACTGCCACTAGCTCCATGTTGCCGCCGTCCTCGCAGACCAGCAGGTCATGCCCGGGGGTCACCGCGATGTTGTCCACTCCACTCAGCACGGACCCGGGCGACGGCTGATAGAGCACATCCATCCGTTCATCGAGGATGTCGTAGCGCCACACCAGGTCGTCGTGTTTGGTGGTGAGAAACACCTGCCGACCGTCCATGATGCAGAGGCCTTCACCGCCCCTGAATCGGGTCGCCGCAACCTGCCCCCGGCATTGCACCGTCGCCGCCAACGGATCGGGAATGCCGAGCCAGGTGACCCTGCCATCGGAGTCCAGCAGCGCTGCTTCCAACACCCCACCGTCGAGCCCAGAAGGCGGGTACAGGTAGCGGTAGAAAAAGCCGTCGGGCTCGTCCTCCGACAGATACACAGCCCGTCGCTCACCATCAACCGCCGCTGCCTCATGCATGAACCTTCCCATCGCAAGGTGCTGCGTGGTCGGGCGAACGCCAGTAGGGTCCACCCCCCAGACTGTGCCGTGGTCGACCTCCTCGCAGGCCAGCCACGTGTCCCACGGGGTCACTCCGCCTGCACACGCACGGTTCATCCCAGTGAGCACCCCCTGCGCCGCTACCAACGCGCCGCCGGCATCGAAACGAAGCGCAGCCACACCGCCGCCACCGTTCGACGACTCGCCGTTCCACAACAGCCACCAGCCGCCATCGGCGCGCGACACCATGCCCGCGCCATCGGGATTGTTCAGAAACGTGTACGACGTTCCGGCGATCAGTTGGCCACTGCGCGCGATGACACGACTCGCGAAATGAGGCGGCAGCAGGAAGCCGTTGACATCAGGTACTGAGCCGAGCGCGGGAAATCGCAACAGCCGTGTCGCCTGTGCGGTAGCAACTGCCGGCCCGGGTGAGAAACCAGAAGTGGTGACCGCAGCCACCGCCCGGGCGGCGCCCGCAACCAACAAGCCCGCGCCAAGTCCGATGACAGAGCGGCGGGTGTGTGAGGCGGGCACTCAGGCGGAGCCTACGGGCGCCTGTAGTCTCGCGGCAATGATCACCAAGGCCAGGCTGGCGCTGTTCGCGGCCGTCGGTGGCGCGCTGACCGGACTGATCTCCTTTGGGTTCCTCCGCAGCCTTGATTGGGCGACGACCACTCGCGTTGCGCACGGTTGGTTGGTGTGGCTGTTGCCCGCGGTCGGCCTACTGGTCGGGGCGGCCTACCACTATCTCGGCGGACGCGCGAAGGGTGGCACGCCGGCCGTTATCGAGCAAGGCCACCTGTTCACCCACGGGGTGCCCGCACGTACGGTGCCGATGATCGTCGGGGGTTCGGTCGCCGGCCACTTAGCGGGTGCTTCCGTCGGCCGCGAGGGTGCCGCGTTGCAGATGGCCGGCTCGGTCACCGACACCGCTGCACGAGTTGCGCGGCTGTCCGCGGACGAGCGACGGCTCCTCATCGCAGCATCGCTCGCTGGTGGCTGGGGCGCCGTATTCGGAGTGCCGTTCACCGGCATCGCCTTCACATTGCAGGTCACTCGTCGACATCGCTGGCAGTTGCTACTGCCGACCGGGATCGCGGCGTTCAGTGGCAAGTTGGTGGTCGACAGCCTCGGCTATCGAATGGCCAATCGTCCCCACATGGAACCACCCGATTGGACGCTCGGACTACCCGTCAAACTGATCCTCGCCGGCTTTGCGTTCGGTCTGTTCGGCCGCCTGTTCGTGTGGCTGCTGCGATTCATCAGAGCGTCGATGGCGCACTGGTTCCGATGGCCACCGGCACGACCAGTCATCGGCGGCATCGCCACATTGGGGCTCATGATGCTGGTCGGGCGCGACTACCTCGGCCTGTCCACTCCGCTCCTCACGGATGCGTTCGAAGGCGCACACGTCGACTGGTGGGTACCACTGCTGAAATTGTTGTTTACTGCGATCGCTCTCGGCACTGGTTTCGTCGGCGGCGAGGTGGCTCCGCTCTTCGTGATCGGCTCCACGCTTGGCGGTGCGATTGCGCCCGGGCTTCACGTGCCCTCGCCACTGCTTGCCACCACCGGCTCGGCTGCCACCTTCGCCGCGGCCGCGAGCGTGATGCTGACCGGCGTGGTCTTGACCGTGGAACAATTCGGCTGGAACACGCTGGTGCCGGCACTCATCATCGCCGTCGCGGCCCGCCTCGCTGCCGGCAGACCCGGCCTCTACATCGCCCACTAGCGCCCTCCTCCCTACCTCACCAGGTCAAGTTGTCCGCCCATGGGCGGACGAGCGTGCCAGGCCGACATCTCACGGCACCTTCCGCCGCCCATGGGTGAGTAAACGTGACGGATGCGGCACCCTTACTCGCCCTTGGGCGGAGAAGGGTGCCAAACGCTGGGTCGGTTCGAGCTGTGGGCGGGTTCACACAAAGGTCGCGAACAACCGCCGTTAGGGTCGGAGTGATGGACGTGATGTCGGCGAATGATCGCGACCGCAGGGCTGCGATGGTGCGGATGAAGCGGCTCGCGCTTGGGCTGCTGGTCCTTGTCACAATGGTGTTCGTGCTGGCCCGGTGGCAGGAGCCGAATCACGACTGGCTGGGCTACGTGCGGGCTTTCTCCGAAGCCGCAATGATCGGCGCCCTGGCCGACTGGTTCGCGGTCACTGCGCTCTTTCGCCATCCGCTGGGCATTCCCATACCGCACACCGCGATCATTCCGCACCGCAAGGACCAGATCGGCGAATCACTCGGCGAGTTCGTGCAGGAAAACTTCCTCACTCGCGAAGTGCTCGACGAACGGTTGGCCAACGCCCACGTGGGCCAACGGCTGGGCACCTGGCTGAGCGACCCGGCCAACGCCAGCAAGGCAGGTGAAGGCGTGGCCGACGCACTGCGCGGCAGCCTGGAGGTTCTCGATGATCGCGACGTGAGCAGCGCTCTCGAAGGCTTGATCGAGCGCAAAATTCGCACCACTCCGGTCGCTCCGCTGTTGGGTCGTGCGCTCGACGTGGCGATGGATGGCGGCCACCACCAACGGCTGCTCGACGCCGTGCTCACCGGGCTAGCTGGCTTCCTCGACGACAACCGCAGCACCTTCCGCACACGGCTGGAGCACGAGTCGCCGTGGTGGATCCCAGAGAAGTTCGACGACCGCATCTTCGAGAAGATCTACACCGCGGTGCACCGCTTCATCGCCGACGTCGGTAGCGACAGCAAGCACGAGGTGCGACACGCGATTGACCAGCGAGTGGTGGCGTTTGCCGCACGCCTGCGCGCCGACCCGGAACTGATGGCGAAGGGCGAGGAACTGAAGAACGAACTGCTCGCCCACCGCGATGTGCGCGCCTGGCTGCAGTCGCTGTGGGGCGAGGTGAAGCAGACCACGCTCCTCGCGACCGACGACCCCGCCAGCGAACTGCGTACGCGCATCGACAGGTCGCTGGTCAACCTCGGCGAACGCCTACGCGACGCGCCAGAGTTACAACACAAGATTGACACGTGGGTGCAACGCGCTGCCGGCTACGTGGTCGACCACTACCGCGGCGAAGTTGCCGAGATCATCAGCTCCACCGTGCAGAAGTGGGACGGCAAAGCAACAGCCGAACGGCTGGAGCTACAGGTCGGCCGCGACCTGCAATTCATCCGCATCAACGGCACCATCGTCGGCGGCCTCGCCGGCCTGACGATCTACATCATCACCCGCTTCGTCTTGTAGCGGCCGGCGGCACGCAGGCCCGCTATTGCATCGGGGGCCATGACGTCGATGACCACCGCGATTGGTTTCCTGTGACCGGTGACGGCCTGTAACGCGCTGCCGCCCGAGGCCGACGCGGGAAGGCCGGTGGTGAGCACGCCGAAGCGGGCGGACGGGTCGGCCTCGTGCACAATCGCACCCTTGGCAATCGCGCGCCAGAGCAACTCGATGCGTTGCGCGCCGGGGCGATTGGTGGTGCGCCCACCAACGACCTCGAACCACCAACGACGACCTCTGGCATCAACAGCGGACAGCGTGGGCTGCACGCCGGTGAGCACCTTGGCCTCCTCGCTGATGTCGACGTACCCGGCGTCGGCCAACAACGACTTTGCCAAGTCCTTCGCCGTCCAACCACCCACAAACGGATCGGTCAGCCGCCCCGAACCAGCGGCGAGCTGCACCTGCGGCGCGAGCGACTCGCGACCAATACGGGTCATCGCGGCCGCCGCGTACGCCGCATCGGTGTCATAGCCAATGAAATGGCGACCGGTGCGCACGGCGGCCACACCCGTCGTGCCAGAACCCATGAACGGGTCGAGCACCAGCTCGCCTTCGTATGTGTTCATGTGGATCAACCGCTCGGGCAACGCGATCGGAAACGGAGCCGGGTGGCCAACGCGCGCGGCACTCTCCGGTGGAATCTCCCACACGTCGACCGTGGCTTCCATGAACTCGTCGCGACTCATCGTGCTCACCGACGGCAGCCCCTGCTTGAGGCGCTCCTTGGCATCCAGCGCCCGATCGAAGCGGCCCTTGGAAGCGATGATCACCCGCTCGCTGAGGTCGCGCAGCACGGGGTTCCCCGGGCGCTGAAAGCTGCCCCACGCACAGTTTCCCGCAGCACCGCGCTGCTTCACCCAGACCACTTCGCCGCGCAACAGCAGGCGCAGTTCGTCCTGCAAAATCGCCGTCACGTCGGCGGCCAGCGAGCGGTACGGGCGACGCCCAAGATTGGCCACATTGACGGCAATCCGCCCGCCCGGTTGCAGCACTCGCGCGCACTCGGCAAACACGTCGCGCAGCATCACCAGATACTCGACGTAGTTGGCTGGAATGTGGCCTTCGCCCAACGCTTCCTCGTAGGCCTTGCCGGCAAAGTACGGCGGCGAGGTCACCACCAACGCCACCGAGTTGTCGGCCACGTCGCGCATGTCGCGCGCATCGCCAACGATAATGTGGTCCACCACCGCAGTGGTGCCAATGGTCGCGTCGGTCGAAATCTCCGGCGCGTGAAAGCGTTCGTAGAACGGCGACGAGTCGTGGCCCTCGCGCCTGCCGACACCGAACGCCGAGGTGCGGGTTCCACCCTTGCGTGAGGGCTTGCCCTTCGGCTGTTCCGCCTTCGTCACGCGGGGTTCTCCTGCGCGGCGGCGCGCTGCATCCGCTCCACCGGCGCCTGGCGCATCTCTGGGTGAGTCAGGATCCAGAAGCGGTCGGTGAGGATCGCGTCCACCACCTCCGCGGCAATACCGTCGGGGTCGACGCCGTTCTCGACGCCGTCGGTCAGCATCTGCTCAATGATCTGGCCCATCGGGCTGGTGGTCATCGGTGGCTCTGCACCGAGCCGCGGCTGCCACTGCTGACCGGTCACCAGGTTGGTCCTCACGAACCCAGGGCACAGCACGCTGACACCCACTGGCGAACCCGTACTCTTCAACTCCAGGAACAGCCCCTCGGTAATCGCGACCACTGCGGTTTTGGTCGCGTTGTAGGCGGCCGCGCCTGGCAGCGCGATCAGGCCAGCCATCGAGGCCGTGTTGACGATGTGCCCTTCACCCTGGTCCTGCATGATCGGCAGGAACGCGCGAATACCGTGCACCACGCCGTACAGATTGATGCCCACCACCCAATCCCAGGCGCTGATCGGCCCCGTCCACGGGTCACCCTTGCCAGCCACGCCCGCGTTGTTGCACAGCACGTGCGCGCCGCCGAAACGGTCCAGCGTCGCCTGCGCCAGCGCGTAGACGTTCGCCTCCAGCGACGTGTCGCACACGACCGGCAGCACCTCGGCGCCGCCTTCGGTCAGCTCGGCTTCCACTGCGCGCATGGCGACCTCGTTGACGTCGGCCAGAACCACTTTCATGCCCTGCGCGGCGAATGCGTGCGCGAGCGAACGGCCAATACCACTTCCCCCGCCAGTAATGATTGCAACTTTGCCGCTCAGGTTCTTCACGCGGCCACGTTACGCGACTCCCGCGCGCGCCCGCGCGATACGCGAGTTAGGCCATGCCTTTGCCGAAGTCGCAGGTGCGCCACTTCTCGGGGGTGAGGCGGACGAGCACGGTGTCGGCGTTGCTGGGGTTGTTGTCGGCGTACCACTGGCCCAGCTCCGGGCCCAGGTACCGCGACGCCATCGCCAGGTTGTCACGCGACTCACTGGCCACGACGACCGGCCCTTCCACACTCACGTAGCTGTACGGCGGTGCCTCGGTTTGCACCGTCATCGTGGCCCGGCCGGCGGCACGCAATAGGCGCGCCTTCAGCGACGTGCCGCTCATTCCAATCACCACCACACCGTCCTCCCACTGGTACCAGATGGGAAGCGCCAGCGGGCCACGGCCCGGATGGTCGACGGCCAGCACACCCACACGCACGGCAGCCAGGAACTCACTGCGCTCGGCTTCAGTCATGCTCATGTCAGTCATTGAGGAAGTCTGACAGGAACGTGACCACCGACTGTTCCGTCCCGTCACTGCAAGTCCCCTAGCTGTACTCGAGTTCGCCAGGTCACTGGACGGCGCCGGTCGCTAGGGTGAGCATCGATGTCGTACCGGTACCTGTGGACTCCGTTGCAGTTGGGGCCGGTGACGGCGCGCAACCGCATCGTGTTCAGCGCGCACCTCACCAACTACGCGCGCGACGGCAAGCCCACCGAACAACACGCCGCGTACTACGCGGCCCGCGCCGCCGGCGGAGCGGGCCTGATCATCACCGAAGAGCACAGCACGCACCCCACTGACTGGCCGTACGAGAAGCTGATCCACGGCTTCCACCGCGACGTGATCCCCGGCTACAAAGCCATCACAGAAGCCGTCCATCGTCACCGGGTGCCGATCTTCGCTCAGATCAATCACAACGGCGGCCAGGCCAGCAGCATGTATTCGCGCCTGCCGGTCTGGGCGCCCTCGGCCGTCGCCGACCCACTGTTTCGTGAAGTTCCAAAGGCCGTCACGCACGCCGAGATCGACGAGATCGTCGCCGGTTACGCACTGGTCGCCGAGCACTGCGCGGAGGGCGGCTTCGACGGCATCGAGCTGCAGTGCAGCCACAGCTCGATCGTGCGTGGCTTCCTCAGCCAGGCAACCAACAAGCGCACCGATCAGTACGGCGGCAGCATCGAGAACCGCGCCCGCCTCCTTGTCGAGATCGTGGCCGCTGTCCGCAAGGTCATCGGCACTCGCCTCGCGCTCGGTGTGCGGCTGTGTGGCGACGAGCTGATCGAGGGCGGCACCACCATCGACGATGCCGTGCGTATCGCGCAGATCGCCGAAGCCACCGGTCAGGTGGACTACATCAACACGTCCATCGGCGTCGCCACCGCCAGCCTGTTCATGATCGAAGCGAGCATGCACATCCCGCCCGGCTACGCGATGTTCATCCCCTCCGCGTTCCGCAAGGCCGTCGATCTCCCGGTCGTGGGCGTCGGCCGCTTCAAGGACCCGATGCAAGCCGAGCGGGCGATCGCCGACGGCCACTGCGACCTGGTGGGCGTGGTGCGCGGCCAAATCGCCGACCCCGACTTCGCCGCCAAAGCCCGCGCCGGTGCCACCGACGAGATTCGGCTGTGCCTGTCCTGCAACCAGGAGTGCGTCGGCCGTATGGGGCTCAATCGTTGGCTCGGCTGCATCGAGAACCCGCGTACGGGCCGCGAGGCCGAGCCGCTGGTGGGCGTCACCCGCAAACCGAAGAAGGTGCTGGTCGTCGGCGCCGGGCCCGCTGGGCTGCAGGCAGCCATCTCTGCCGCTCGCGTCGGCCACCAGGTGACCGTCTGCGAAAAGGAAGCGCAGGCCGGTGGCCAGGTACGGCTGGCAGCGAGCGTGCCCAACAGGGCAGAGTTCGGCGACCTGATTCGTAACCAACTCACCGAGTGCGCGCGCCTGGGTGTCACCATCGAATACGGCGTCGGAGTGTGGCCTGGCCTGATTGACGAACGCAAGCCCGACAGCGTCATCGTCGCGATGGGTGCCGAACCCAGCCGACCCTGGTGGGTCGCTGGCGACGCGGTGCAGGTCGCCGACGTGCGCGAAGTGCTCGACGGTTCGGCCGAACCGTTCGGCCATGTCGTGATCGTCGACGAGATTGGTTTCCACCACGCCACCTCCGTTGCCGAGCTGCTGGCAGACCGTGGCTGCACCGTCGAAATCGTGACACCTGGCATGGTCGTCGGCCAGGACCTGGGCATCACGCTCGATATGGAAAACTGGTGGATGCGGGCTGGCGCGAAGGGCATCGTGCAGACCACCGATCTGGTGCCGATGGGCTTCGCTGGCGGCGAGTTGACGCTGCTGCACCACCCCACCGGCGCCAACCAGACCCGCCACCCCGACTGGGTGGTGCTGGCCGTGCCGCCCAACCCGGTGGAGTGGCTCTACAACGACCTGAAGGCGGCCGGCGTGATCGTACAGCGGGTCGGCGATTGTCTGGCCCCGCGCTACGCGCACGCTGCCGTGGTCGACGGCGAACGCGCCGGCGCGCTCGTCTAGCTGTGCGACCGCAGCCGTATCGGGCAGACTGTTGGCCGTGAGCACTCCACTTGTTGCCGTCGTGATGGGCTCGGCCAGCGACTGGCCGACCATGAGCAAAGCTGTCGGGGTGCTGGCCGAGTTCGGCATCGCGCACGAGGCACAGGTTCTGTCCGCGCACCGCATGCCCGACGAGATGTTCGCGTTCGCACAGGCCGCAGGCAACCGTGGGCTGCGCGCCATCATCGCCGGCGCCGGCGGCGCTGCCCACCTGCCAGGCATGCTGGCCGCCAAGACCACCGTGCCGGTGCTGGGCGTGCCTGTGACCACCCGCCACCTCAACGGTCTGGACAGTCTGTACTCCATCGTGCAGATGCCAGCCGGCGTTCCAGTAGCCACGTTCGCTGTCGGCGAGGCGGGCGCTACCAACGCGGCCCTCTTCGCCGTTGCTCTGCTCGCCGCCACCAACCCCACCCTCGCCACCGCACTCAACGAGTACCGCCGCCGCATGCACGATGCCGCCGCCGCCAGCGAACTCCCACCGCCCGCATGACGGACAGCACCAGCCCCCACGCGATGATCACACCACCGGCGATGCTGGGCATTCTTGGCGGCGGTCAGTTGGGCCGCTATTTCGTCATGGCTGCACGCACGATGGGGTATCGCACCACCGTCGTCGAGCCCGACCCGCATTCGCCGGCCGGCAAGGTGGCCGACGTGCACATCGTGGCCGCCTACGACGACCCGGCGGCCCTCGACCAGCTGGCGGCGACCTGCGCTGTCGTCACTACCGAGTTCGAGAACGCACCCGCGGAGGCGTTGAAGCGGCTGGCGACTCAGATACCTGTACGCCCGTCGGCCGCAGCAATCGCCATCACGCAGGATCGGGTGGCGGAAAAGCAGTTCCTCGTCGACATCGGTGTCGCGGTCGCCCCGTACATGCTGGTCGACAACGACGACGACATCGAGACCGCCCTCTCCTTCACCTTCCCCGCCATTCTGAAGACGGCCCGCCTCGGGTACGACGGCAAGGGCCAGGTGCGTTGTGTTGCCCACGCCGACCTCGCTCCTGCGTGGGAGCAACTCGGCCGCGTCGCCTGCGTACTAGAGCAGCGGATGAACCTCACCCGCGAGCTCTCCGTGGTACTGGCGCGCAGCGCCGACGGCGCGACCGCGTGCTACCCCGTCTCGCAGAACCAGCACGTTCACGGCATTCTCGATGTCAGCTACACGCCCGCCAACCTGCCGGGCACCGGCCACGCCGACGCCGCCGAGCTCTGCATCTACATCGCCGAGGAACTTGGCTTCGTGGGCGTGATGGCCGTCGAGATGTTCGTCGTGGGGCCGGATGTGTTGGTCAACGAGCTGGCACCCCGCCCACATAACAGCGGCCACTACACACTCGACGCCTGCATCAGCTCACAGTTCGAGCAGCAGGTTCGGGCCATCTGCGGTCTTGCGCTGGGCGACACGAAATTGGTGGTCCCCGGTGTGGCAATGGTGAACCTGCTCGGCGATCTGTGGCACAACGGCGAACCGAACTGGGAGAAGGCGCTGCAGCACAAGGCCGCACACCTGCATCTCTACGGCAAGGCCGACCCCCGCGCCGGCCGCAAAATGGGGCATCTCACCGTCACCACCGGCACGGCCATGGGTGCCACCAGCCTGGCTCGCCGAATCCGCAAGCAATTGACCGCCGGTTAGCCTGCGCGGATGACTGCACAGGTGGCGCTCATCGGCGGCGCGTTCAGCTGGATCGTTGACTTCACCGACCGATTGGCGGATTGGGCCGGCAACTGGTGGTTCCTCGCAGTGATCTTCATCATCGCTCTGCTCGACTCGGTGATACCGATCGTGCCCAGCGAGACAACGGTCATCATCGGCGGCGTCGCCGTCGCCACTGGCGACGCACCATATCCCCTCATCGCCGTCATCGCCGCGGGCGGGATTGGCGCGTTCATTGGCGACAACATGGCCTACGCCATTGGCCACCACTGGTCGGCGGCCTTCGAGCGGCGCGCCGACCGCAAGCCGAAGTTCGCCGCCAAACTCACCTGGGCGCGTGGGCAAATCCACGAGCGCGGCGGGCTGCTCCTGATCACAGCACGCTTCATTCCGGGCGGCCGCACCGCACTCACCCTGGCAAGCGGCATCACTCGCCAGCCGCGAGCATGGTTCGTACGCTGGACACTGATTGCCGCCACCATCTGGGCAACCTACGCCGCCGGCCTCGCTCGCCTGGTCGGCGAGCCGTTCGAGGACGACCACACCATGGCGTTCTGGATTGCGTTCGGCACTGCACTGGGAGTCAACGTGTTGATCGAGGTGGTGCGCCACTTCCGCGGGAAGAATTCGGCGCAAGCACCACCGGTGCCAGCACCGAACTGACAACGTCGGCAACCGAGGTACAAGACCGCGGCGCCTTCTCCGTTGCCTACCTCGACGCACGTCAGCCGCAACAATGTCTATAACGAGCGAACCCGCCCCTGAGGGCGGGTTCGGTCAGATTCGATTGCGCGGCGGCAAGCCGCCGAACGACAACAACTACCAGCGGTAGTGAGCGAAAGCCTTGTTACTCTCGGCCATCTTCTGCATATCGTCGCGCTTCTTGATGCTGGCACCCAGGCCATTGCCGGCATCGAGGATCTCGCCAGCCAGGCACTCGGCCATGGTCTTCTCACGGCGGGCACGGCTGAAGTCGACCAACCAACGCACCGACAGGGTGCTGGCACGGCGAGGGCGAACCTCGACGGGCACCTGGTAGGTAGCGCCACCGACGCGGCGGCTACGCACCTCGAGCGGGGGCTTGATGTTGTCGATGGCACGCTTGAGAGTGGCGATGGGCTCGGCGCCCGACTTCTCTTCCACAGTCTTCAGTGCGTCGTACACGATCTTCTCGGCAACCGACCGCTTGCCGTGCAGCATGACCTTGTTGACCAGCTGGGTGACGAGCAACGAACGGTAGATGGGGTCGGGCATGAGCTCGCGACGTTGGGCAGGACCTTTACGGGGCATGGTTCGTATCCTTCGAAATCTCTGGCTTACTTAGCCATCTTGGCGCCGTAGCGGCTGCGGGACTGCTTGCGGTTCTTCACGCCGGCTGCGTCGAGCGCGCCGCGGATGATCTTGTAGCGCACACCGGGAAGGTCGCGCACGCGGCCGCCACGCACGAGCACGATGCTGTGCTCCTGCAGGTTGTGGCCCTCGCCGGGAATGTAGGCGGTGACTTCGACACCGGAGGTGAGCCGCACGCGGGCCACCTTGCGGAGCGCCGAGTTCGGCTTCTTCGGGGTGTTGGTGTACACGCGGGTGCACACGCCACGACGTTGCGGCGAACCTTTGAGGGCCGGCGTCTTCGTCTTCGAGAACTTGGTGCTGCGCCCTTGACGGACCAGCTGCTGAATTGTGGGCACGCGTTTACCTCATGCTTGGTAGGACCCCGCAATGCTATGCGCACGCATTCAGGGGCGACAACGCGCGAGCGCGCATTTGACCACTACATGCCGACAAATCCGCGACCATAGTCATCTGCCTATGGTCATACATCGGTACGCTGGCCAAATGGCAGATCCCACCATACCGGCCAGCCTGTTCAAGGCACGCTGCCTCGCCCTGTTGGACGAGGTCGCCACCACACACCGCTCACTCGTGATCACCAAGCACGGCGTGCCCGTCGCTCGGCTGGTACCGATCGAGACCGAAGCCGTAGGCCCTCAGTCGGTCACGCTGCTGGCCGATTCCGACAGCGACTACTTCAGCACCGAAGGCCACTGGGATGCCCTCGGCTGAATCGCTGCTGCTCGACACGCATACGCTGCTGTGGTGGCAGGCGGGCAGCGACCGCCTCTCCCCTCGTGCGCGTCGTTTGATTGACGCCGCACCGCGCCTGTTCCTCAGTGCCATCTCCGTGTGGGAGCTGGCCATGATGGTCGACCAGGGCATGGTCGCGCTCGACCGTCCGACACAGGTCTGGGTGCACGACCTGCTGGCTGACGGCATCGTCACTATCGCCGAGTTGACCCCCGCTGTCGCGGTGGCCGCCGCACACCTGGACGAGTTCGCCGGCGACCACGCCGACCGCATCATTTACGCCACCGCCGTGCAGAACCAGCTGACTCTGGTGACCAAGGACGACCGCCTCGCCGAGTATGCGAGGGCGAATGGAGACGCCACCATCGAGTGGTGACCCTCGACTGGTCACGAGCGAGTAGAGATATACCCGGTATGCATGTCAACTGATTCGTGCAGCTGACACGCCAGGACCATCCGAGTGGGTACTCGCACCCCGGGGTGCGAGTACCCACTCGGATGGTCGTCTGGCACTCGCACTGGTGGCGTGGCACTCGCTTGGACACGCGTCACGGCCCGGGGCGAACCCGGGCCGTTACAACTACTTCGTGATTGGGAACGATCAGACTTCGGCTGCCACTTCCGGCTCGCCATCAGTGCTGTACGTGCCGTGGATGTTGCTCAGCCAGGCAGCCGGGTCTTCAGCGGCTTCGCTGCTGAAGTAGGCCATCGGCTGGTAACCCGGAGCGGCAACATCGAACTCGCGATAGCGCATCATGCCGGTACCGGCCGGGATGAGCTTGCCGATGATGATGTTCTCCTTGAGGCCCAGCAGGCTGTCGCCCTTGCCGTCGATGGCGGCTTCGGTGAGGACACGAGTGGTCTCCTGGAACGAAGCTGCGGACAGCCAGCTCTCAGTGGCCAGCGACGCCTTGGTGATACCCATGATTTCCGGGCGACCTTCGGCGGGCTTCTTGCCCTCTTCCACCATGCGACGGTTGGTATCGCGGAACACCTTGGCGTCGGCTCGCTCGCCGGGCAGGAAGCCGGTATCGCCGGGCTCTTGCACGCCGATACGACGGGTCATCTGGCGAACGATCAGCTCGATGTGCTTGTCGCTGATGGACACACCCTGGTCGCGGTACACCTTCTGGACCTCTTCGACGAGGTACAGCTGGGTCTCGCGGATGCCCTTGATCTCCATCAGTTCCTTCGGATCGAAGGGACCGTCGGTGATCGGGTCGCCGGCCTTTACGTCCTGACCATCAACCACGATCGGGCGGCTGCCCGTCGGGAGGATGATCTGGTGCTCTTCGCCCTGATCGTCGATGACCGTGACCGGAATACCCTTGCCTTCGTCGTCACCGATGTGCAGCACACCGGTGGCACGAGCCAAGCGAGCCGAACCACGCGGGGTACGCGACTCGAACAACTCGACCACGCGAGGTAGACCGCCGGCGATGTCCTTACCAGCCACACCACCGGTGTGGAAGGTACGCATCGTCAGCTGAGTGCCGGGCTCACCGATTGACTGAGCGGCGATGACGCCAACAGCCTCGCCGAGCTCGATGCTCTTGCCGGTGGCCAACGAACGGCCATAGCACAGTGCGCAAATACCCAACTCAGCGTCACAGGTGACGACCGAGCGAACACGCACGCGGGTGATCTTGGGATCGTCGCGCAGGGCGGCCATCTCAATGTCGCCCACCATCATGTTGCGCGGGTACACGGTGCCATCGGCAAGGGTGACGTCGGCTGACAGCGCACGGCCGAACAGCTTGGTCTCCAGGTGGCTGCGGCGGTTGGCCGTGTCGGCCTCCACATTCTCGATCCAGAGACCGAGGTTGCTGCCACAGTCGGGCTCACGAATGATGAGCTCCTGTGCCACGTCGACGAGGCGACGGGTCAGGTAACCCGAGTCGGCGGTACGCAGCGCCGTGTCCACGAGGCCCTTACGAGCACCCGGGGTGGCGATGAAGTACTCGAGCGTCTCGAGACCCTCACGGAAGTTCTTCTTGATCGGGCGAGGAATCATGTCACCACGTGGGTTGGCCACGAGGCCACGCATGCCGGCGATCTGGCGCATCTGGGTCATGTTGCCGCGAGCACCCGAGCCGACCATCATGTCGATCGGGTTGAACTTGGCAGCCTTGAACTCGGCTTCCATGGCCGCCTGGACCTTGGCGGTCGCGTCGGTCCAGATACGCACTTCCTGCTGACGGCGCTCGCCGTCGGTGATGATGCCTCGGCGGTACTGGTTCTCCACCTTCTCAGCCATCGACTCGTGCTCTTCGAGCAACTGAGCCTTGGCCTTGGGGGTCTTGACGTCGTCGATACTGACGGTCAGGCCGCTCTGCGATGCGTAGCGGTAGCAGAGGTTCTTCATTGCGTCGAGGGAAGTCGCGACCACGCCCTTGGCGTAATGGTCCGACAGGCGCTCCACGATGACGCCCATTTCCTTCTTACGGATCACGCTGTTGACGTGACCGAAGCGGGCGGTGTAGTCAGCGGGCAGCGCCTCTTCGAAGAGGAGGCGACCAGCGGTGGTCTCAAATGTGTCGGCCTCGCGGCCATCGATCGCCTGGCGACGCATGGTGATGAGAGCGTGCAACTGGAGCGCACCCTCGTCGAGCGCACGCAGCACTTCCCACAGCTGACGGAACACACGACCGTGACCGGCTGCATCCAGACGGCTCTCGGTGAGGTAGTAGCCGCCGATGATGAGGTCCTGCGACGGGGTCACGATTGGGCGACCCGATGCCGGCGACAGAATGTTGTTGGCGCTGAGCATCAGCACGCGGGCCTCGGCCTGCGCTTCTGCCGACAACGGCACGTGGATAGCCATCTGGTCACCGTCGAAGTCGGCGTTGAAGGCGGTGCAGACCAGCGGGTGCAGCTGGAGTGCCTTACCCTCGACCAACACCGGCTCGAAGGCCTGGATGCCAAGACGGTGCAGGGTTGGTGCACGGTTCAGCATGACAGGGTGTTCCTTGATGACATCTTCGAGGACGTCCCACACCTGAGTGCGACGACGCTCGACCATGCGCTTGGCGCTCTTGATGTTCTGCGCCAGCTCGAGATCGACCAGGCGCTTCATCACGAACGGCTTGAACAGTTCGAGGGCCATCAACTTGGGCAGACCGCACTGGTGCAAACGCAGGGTGGGGCCACAGACGATGACCGAACGGCCCGAGTAGTCCACGCGCTTGCCGAGCAAGTTCTGACGGAAGCGACCCTGCTTGCCCTTGAGCATGTCGGAGAGCGACTTCAGCGGGCGGTTGCCCGGCCCGGTGACCGGGCGGCCACGGCGACCGTTGTCGAACAATGCGTCGACGGCCTCCTGCAACATGCGCTTCTCGTTGTTGACAATGATCTCGGGAGCGCCGAGATCCAGCAGACGCTTCAACCGGTTGTTGCGGTTGATCACGCGGCGGTACAGGTCGTTGAGGTCGGAGGTGGCGAAACGGCCACCGTCGAGCTGCACCATCGGGCGCAATTCCGGCGGGATCACCGGCACGACGTCGAGGATCATGGCCTTCGGGTCGTTCAGGCGGCGGCCGTGCTCGTCGCGCTGGTTGAACGAGGCAACGATCTTGAGGCGCTTGATGGCCTTCTGGCGGCGCTGCGCGGACAGCGGCTTGCGGCCGCTGGAGTTGTGGTCGATGGCGCCACGCAGCTTCTCCTCCTCCACATCGAAGTCGATGCGGTCGATGAGCTGCTTGATGGCGTTGGCGCCGGTGCCACCCTCGAAGTAATCGCCGTAACGGTCGCGCAGCTCACGCCACAGCAGTTCGTCGTCGATGATGAGGCGCGAGTGCAGGCTGCGGAACTCGTCCCACGTGCGGGCCAGGAGATCCAGCTCCATCTCGTAACGCTCGCGGATGTTGGCGATCTCCTTCTCCGCAACCGTCTTCAGCTTGCGTGCATCGGCGCCGCTGGAACCGTCGGCTTCGGCCTTGGTGGCGTCGTCTTCCAGTTCCTTGTAGCGACGATCGATCGCGATTTCCAGTTCCTTGCGGATGGCATCGCGCTCTTCGATGTACTCGGCTTCACAGTTGGTGAGGTCGGCGTGGCGCTTGTCCTCATCGACCCAGGTGACCAGGTTGGCAGCGAAGTAGATGACCTTCTCCAGCTGCTTGGCCTTGAGCTCTTCCTTGGGCTCCAGGCCAGCCAGCAGGTATGCCAACCAACTGCGGGTACCGCGTAGGTACCAGATGTGCACGACGGGCGCGCTGAGCTCGATGTGGCCCATGCGCTCGCGGCGAACCTTGCTGCGGGTGACTTCCACACCACAGCGTTCGCAGACGATGCCCTTGAAGCGCACACGCTTGTACTTGCCGCAGTAGCACTCCCAGTCGCGAGTAGGTCCGAAGATCTTCTCGCAGAACAGGCCGTCCTTCTCAGGGCGCAGCGTGCGGTAGTTGATGGTCTCCGGCTTCTTTACTTCGCCGTGCGACCACAACCGAATCTGGTCGGCCGTAGCCAAACCAATCTTCAGCTGGTCGAACATGTTGACGTCAAGCATGTGTGTTCGCCCTTCCTCAGTAGCCGCTCGTGCGGGAAGCACGACGTGCCTCACGCTCGCGGTCGTCTTCGTCGGTGCCGCGTTCGTTGCGGCTGATATCGATGCCCAGTTCCTCTGCGGTACGGAACACGTCTTCGTCCATCTCACGCATCTCGATCTCGCTGCCATCGCTGGCAAGGACTTCGACGTTGAGACACAGTGCCTGCATTTCCTTCATGAGCACCTTGAAGCTCTCAGGAATGCCCGGCTCGGGGATGTTCTCGCCCTTGACGATGGCCTCGTACACCTTCACGCGGCCCAACACGTCGTCGGACTTGATGGTGAGCAGTTCCTGCAAGCAGTACGCCGCGCCGTAAGCCTCGAGGGCCCACACTTCCATCTCACCGAAGCGTTGGCCACCGAACTGTGCCTTACCACCAAGCGGCTGCTGGGTGATCATGCTGTACGGGCCGGTGGAGCGGGCGTGAATCTTGTCGTCGACCAAGTGGGCCAGCTTCAAGATGTACATGTAGCCAACAGTGACCGGGTTGTCGTACACCAGGCCGGTGCGCCCGTTGTACAACGGGGTCTTGCCGTCGTTCTGGATGAGGCGAACACCGTCGACCGACTCGGGGTTGAGGTTCTCGAAGATGCTCTGAATGGTCGGGTGCTTGCCCGCTGCCTCGTCTTCGTCCCAGTGAGCGCCATCGAACACCGGGGTGGCGATGAAGGTGCTGGGCTTGGTGACGGGACGGGTCTTGGTCTCGGTGCCACGAATGGGGGCATCGCCGACTTCGACGTTGTTCTTCGCGTCGTGCCAACCCCAACGAGCCGCGTAGCCGAGGTGCGCTTCGAGCACCTGACCAACGTTCATACGGCTGGGTACACCCAACGGGTTGAGGATGATGTCGACAGCGGAACCGTCGGCCATGTAGGGCATGTCCTCGATCGGGAGGATCTTGGAGATGACGCCCTTGTTGCCGTGACGGCCGGCCAGCTTGTCGCCGACGCTGATCTTGCGCTTCTGAGCGACATAGACACGAACCAACTGGTTGACGCCGGGCGGCAGCTCATCGCCGTCGTCGCGGGAGAACACCTTCACGTCAATGACCTTGCCGGACTCGCCGTGGGGCACCTTCAGGCTGGTGTCGCGAACTTCACGAGCCTTCTCACCAAAGATGGCACGCAGGAGGCGCTCTTCGGGGGTCAGCTCGGTCTCGCCCTTAGGGGTGACCTTGCCGACCAGTACGTCGCCGGGGCCAACTTCGGCGCCGACGCGAATGATGCCGCGGTCGTCGAGGTCGCGCAGGATGTCGTCGCTGAGGTTCGGAATGTCGCGTGAGATCTCTTCCGGCCCGAGCTTCGTGTCGCGAGCATCCACTTCGTGCTCGTGGATGTGGATCGACGTGAGCACGTCGTCCTTCACCAGGCGCTCGCTGAGGATGATGGCGTCTTCGAAGTTGTAGCCCTCCCACGGCATCAGTGCCACGAGCAGGTTCTTGCCCAGAGCCAGCTCACCGTGATCGGTGGACGGACCGTCGGCAAGGATGGTGCCCTTGACAACCTTCTGGCCTTCGGTCACCCGGACACGGTGGTTGATACAGGTGTCCTGGTTGCTACGACGGAACTTGCTGAGCGGGTACACCCGCTTGCCTTCGTCCTTGTAGTTGACCGTGATGCTGGCGCCGCTGACCTCGGTGACTTCACCTTCGCCAGTGGACTGGATGAGGTCGGCCGCGTCGCGAGCGGCGCGGTCTTCGATACCGGTACCGATGTACGGGGCCTCGGCACGTACCAACGGTACGGCCTGGCGCTGCATGTTGGCACCCATCAGGGCGCGGTTGGCGTCGTCATGCTCGAGGAACGGAATCAGGGCGGTAGCAACCGACACGATCTGCTTCGGGCTGACGTCCATCAACTGCACTTCGCTGGGCGGCACCGACGCAATGTCGGTGGTGGCGCCGAAAAAGCTCTCTGCTTCCAGCATCTTGCGCAGGTCTTCCAAGCTGGCTGCCTGCGGGCTGCGGCGCACCAACACGCGGTCGCCCTTCAGCGAACCGTCGGCGTTGATGGGGGTGTTGGCCTGGGCGACGACGTAGTTCTCTTCTTCGTCGGCAGCCATGTAGCGAATTTCGCCACTGACCTTGCCGTTGGTGACCACGCGGTACGGCGTCTCGATGAAGCCGTACGGGTTGACCCGGGCGAAGGTGCTGAGCGCACCGATCAGACCAATGTTGGGGCCTTCTGGCGTCTCGATCGGGCACATACGGCCGTAGTGGCTGAAGTGCACGTCGCGGACTTCGAAACCGGCACGCTCACGGCTGAGGCCGCCCGGCCCGAGGGCCGACAGGCGGCGACGGTGCGTCAGCCCCGACAGCGGGTTGACCTGGTCCATGAACTGCGACAGCTGCGAAGTACCGAAGAACTCCTTGATGGCAGCGACCACCGGGCGAATGTTCACCAGGGTGGTTGGCGTGATTGCCTCCACGTCCTGAGTGGTCATGCGCTCGCGAACCACGCGCTCCATACGGCTGAGGCCGATGCGCACCTGGTTCTGGATCAGCTCGCCCACGCTGCGGATGCGGCGGTTGGCGAAGTGGTCCTGGTCGTCGAGGCGGTAGCCCGGCTCTTGCTTGACGAGGTGCAGCATGTAGCTGATGACAGCCAGCACCTCGTTGGGGCGCAAGACGTGCTCATCGTCGGGGTCACTGAAGATGCCCTTGCGGTTGGGGTCTTCCTGATCGGTGGTGAAGAACGAACCGAGCTCAATGGTGCCGCGGCCGAACAGCTCGTCGAGCTTGGCGACCTCGGTGCCCAGCTTGCGGTCCAACTTGTAACGACCGACGCGCGACAGGTCGTAGCGACGGTTCTCGAAGAACGCGTTGCGGAAGTAGGCCTTGGCCGACTCGACCGTGGGCGGCTCGCCGGGGCGGGCACGCTTGTAAATCTCGACGAGCGCCTCGCTCTGCGTCGGAGCGATGTGACGCTCCTTCTCCCACTGGCCTTCAAGGAAGTCGAAGTGGTTGACAAAACGCTCGATGAAGCCGGGGGCGTGCTCCTCGTCGTAGCCGAGGGCGCGAAGAATGGTGAACACACCCATGCGGCGCTTGCGAGCGACGCGGGTGCCGGCGGTGACGTCCTTGCCGGGCTTCTGCTCAACGTCGAACTCCAGCCACTCACCGCGGTAGGGGTGGATGGTGCCCTTGACGAGCTGATGCTTGCTGAGGTTACGCAGGCGGAAACGCTCGCCCGGCTCGAAGATGACGCCGGGAGAACGGACGAGCTGCGACACGACGACGCGCTCGGTGCCGTTGATGATGAAGGTGCCCTTCTCGGTCATCATCGGGAAATCACCCATGAAGACCGTCTGCTCCTTGATTTCACCGGTGTTGCGGTTCATGAACCGGGCGCGCACGAAGATCGGCGCGCTGTAGGTCATGTCCTTTTCCTTGCACTCGTCCACCGTGAACTTCGGCGGCGGGCGCAGGTCTTCGTCATCGGGGTCGAACTCCAGCTCGAGCTGGAGTGCCTCGCTGAAGTCCTTGATCGGCGAAATGTCGCGGAAGGTCTCGGCGAGGCCCTCATTGAGGAACCACTCGAAGCTTTCTCGCTGCACCGCAATGAGATCAGGGAGCTCCAAGGGCTCGGAAAGGTTTGCGAACGAATACCGTTCGCGGGACACGGAACGTGAGGCCACGTGTTACTCCTCAATCTCTCTTCGGCAGGGGGCGCGCAGGGTCACTGAGACATGGCAGAAGCAGGACACAGATCGCACGGCAACGGTCGATCCTATCCGCGGGGCACGCGGTCGTCAACCG
>JAYUCY010000059.1:0-4202 GCA_043740085.1 Ilumatobacteraceae bacterium | reverse complement strand
CGGCCACGGCCAGCATGGTGACGATCAGCGGCTTGTAGTCGGTGGCAATCCCCGGGTACGGCAGCGTGGCCACATCGGTGCTCCGTAGGCGACCATTCGCCCATACGGCCAGGCCGTCGCCCCCGGACGTGACCGTCAGCCCCATGTCGTGGAAGCGGCTGAGCAGCATCTCCATGTGGTCGCCACGGGCATTGCGCAACACCACCTCGCCACCACTGACGGCCACAGCAGCCAAATAGGTGGCGGCCTGAATACGGTCCGGCACCACCCTGTGATCAGTGGCGTGCAGCTCGCCGGGCTCGACGCCTTCGATGACCAGCGTCGATGAGCCGATGCCAGTGATCTGGGCACCCATGCCAACGAGGAAGTGGCACAGGTCGGCAATCTCGGGCTCGCGGGCCGCGTTGTCGATGATGGTTCTGCCCTTGGCGTGCACTGCCGCGGTGAGGATGTTTTCAGTGGCCCCGACGCTGGGGAACTCGAGGGTGATGTCGGCACCGTGCAGGCGGTCGGCCCTCGCCTCCACCACGCCGTGCTGCAGCTCGAAGGTGGCGCCCATTGCTTCCAAACCCTTGAGGTGCATATCGATGGGCCGGCTGCCAAAATCGTCGCCACCCGGCAGCGACAGCGACACCCGACCGAAGCGGCCGAGCAGCGGGCCCAACACGTTGATGCTTGCCCGAATTCGTTCGACCAGTTCGTACGGCGCCACCGGTGAGATGTCGCCATTGTTGGTCATCCGCAGCGTGCCGTCGCCCAGTTGCTCGCTGCGCACACCAATCGCGGCCAACAGCTCGCCCATGATCGCAACGTCGGCAATATCGGGCACGTTGGTGAGCGTGGAAGTACCGTCGGCCAGCAGCGTCGCGGCCATCAGCTTCAGCACCGAATTCTTCGCACCGGGGATGACAACCTCACCGTGGAGGGGGCCGGCACGCCGGATGAGAATTCGTTCTTCGTTCATAGCGCCGACAAGTATGCCCCGTTCCCTGGCCCGCCAGCTCAGGCCGAGGCAGGTAGCGTTGGCGCGTGCCGAGGCGATTGTTCAGTGACTCCCCGCGCACGCTCTCCCAGGTGTGGGCGGCTGGGTCACCGCAGGCCGCCGCGGCGGGAACCGAACGACACGATGTGGTCGACGAGCGGGTCACAGACGACGGTTCGTTTGTGCAGCAGAGCGGCCCCTTCCGCCACTATCGACGCGAAGTCACACCGGCCGACCATGGCGGTGTCGTCGAGACCACCACCTATCGCCTCGCGATCCCGTGGTTCGGTTGGCTGTTCGCGCTGCCCATTCGGCGCGCGCTTCGCCACCGTCGGCTGGCTGGCGCACGCAGCCCATGGTGGGCGCCGCCCGACCGTCTCGACGAACGCCAGGTGCGTACGCTCGCACTGCTGGCCGTGGCGTCCAGTTCGGCTGCGTTCGCCAACACGCTCTTCACCCAGACTGCCAACTTCGCCGCCAACAGCTTCGGCATCTCCAATTCGGGGCAGAGCGTTGGCGGCGCCATCGTGCGCGTGGGCGTGGTCATCGCGCTGCCGTTTGCCGTCATGGCCGACAGGGTCGGGCGCCGCCGAACGATTGTCCTGCTGGCGTGGCTGACGCCGCTGTTTTGTGCGCTTGGTGCGTTGGCTCCGACGTTCGGGCTTCTGGTCGCGTCACAAACTGTCGCTCGCCCGCTGGGCATTGCGCTTGCATTGCTGGCCGCGGTCGCAGCTGCCGAAGACATGCCGCGCAACAGCCGGGCATACGCCGTCAGTGTGCTGGCGATGTCGGCGGGCCTCGGCGCCGCTGTCGCCGTCGGTGCCCTCAAGCTGGCCGACATAGGCGATGAAGGCTGGCGGTTCGTCTACCTACTCTCGCTGATCTGGTTGCCCATCGCCGTCAGCCTTGCCCGCCACCTCACCGAGACCCGGCGATTCGAGATGGCGCACCCGATTTCGCCACCGATGAATCGCCGGCGGCTGGCCCTGATCGCAGGGGTTGCTCTCTCCGCCAACCTGTTCGTGGCGCCGGCTTCGTTCTTCCAGAACCGTTACCTCGACGATATTCGTGGCTACAGCGGCGGCGGCATCGCACTGTTCACCTTGGCGACCGGAACGCCCGCATCGATCGGGCTCATCGTTGGTGGGCAACTCGCCGATTCGATCGGTCGCCGTCGGCTGATTGCGGTGTGCACACCCATCTCCACCGCCTGCATTGTCGGCGCCTTCTTCGTCGGCGGGCCGGCGATGTGGGCGCTGTCGCTCGGCGGTGGCTTCACCGCCGCCATGGCGTACCCCGCGTTCGCGGTGTATCGGGCGGAGCTGTTCCCCACCGGCAGCCGCGGCACCGCCAACGGGCTGGTCACGGCAACGGCCCTGCTCAGCGGCAGTGTCGGCATCCTCCTCGTCGGGTTCTTCCGCGACCGCGGCGCCAGCTTTGGTGCGTTGATGGCCGCGATGGGGGTCGGTCAACTGGTCGCCGCCTACATCGCCGTTCGGCACTACCCTGAGACTGCGCATCTCGCGCTGGAGCAGCTCAACCCCGGCGACCCAATCCTGTCAGAGCCGTGAGATCCACGCGGCCACGATGGTCGCGATCTTGTCGTCGCAGCCCTTTAGGTCGTGGCCTTTGCCGTGCATCCACTCGTGAGTGACGGGGCCAGGAATGGTGGCCGTCCACTGCGTCAGTTCTGCAGGAGTGCCGAATGTGTCCTTCGTGCCCGAGATGAACAGGCACGGCACATGGAGCCGAGGGAAGTGCTCCACCCGCAACCGCTCGGGCTTTCCCGGCGGATGCAGCGGATAGCAGATCAGCACCAGACCCTTCGCCCGCAACGGGGCTTCCTCGTCGCCGACCGCCAGCGAGCAGATTCGACCGCCCATCGACCGGCCGCCCAACACCAGCGTGTCGCGGGCGGAGGCAACGAGCGGCGCGGCTTCGTCGCGCACTGCCTGCAGCAACACCGGCGGCCGGTCTGGCGCCTTGCGACCCAGCTTGCGATACGGGAAGTCGGCACGCACGCAGGGCATCGGCGCCACCGCGGCCTCGATGGCCAGCAGGCTGGAATGGGTGCTGGCTGAGCCGGCGCCGGGGAAGAGCAGCAGTCGCTTCACTGCGCCAGCAGGATACGACGAGCCTCGCCCAGTCGTTCGATGTCGCTGGCGGCGGTGTCCTCATCGCCCCCATGGTCGGGGTGCGCTTCTCGGAGGCGCACACGAAAGCGCGCCATCACTTCCTTCTTCGTCACCTTGGCGGTGCCCATCGGGAAGCCGAGCAGATCGAGCGCCCAGATGCGCGGGTCGGCGATTCCGACCAGATCCGTGCGACTGACACCGGTGATGTCGACGACAAACGACGGACCAATCGGACCACGCCAGCGCATCGCGCGGTGAAGCACCGGCGCCACATTGCGGCGGGCGTCGAAGCTCATTCGCTCGAGCGCATAGATGGCCCCCAACACTTGCGACAGCGGGCGACCCATCGAATGGAGATCGAACTCGACGTGGTCGGCGTCGCCGTTGAGTTGGTGGACACTGGCTGCGAGGCCGTGGCGATCGACTTGATAGCGATGCTGCAGCCGCGGCTGCACTACGCGATCTCCGCGAGCAACCTGGTCGATCAATCGACCGACATCGGGGTGGAGGTCGTCGTCGACGTCGGGAAGGTACGCTGCGACCACTGCTGCCAGCAGAACCCCACCGAGGCCCGGGGCAGGGTCGGTGGGCAACACCAGATGACCCAGCGCGACACGACGAGTGGGTGTGACGGGGCGGGTATGCCAGAGCTGCAGCTCAGCAAGCAGCATGTCGTTCGCGACCGATGCTCAGATGTACGGGCGCAGCAGGTCGTGCAGCTCGCTGGCCACGGCCACAGTTTCGTCGCGGTTTGGCTCGTCAGCGTCTGCCAATGCCCCGGCCAACTCGTCGGCGAGTTCGCACGTCCGCTGCCACAGGCGAAGGTCGACGCCGTACGGCGGGCGGGCAGGGTCGGCAAGCTCAATGGCGGCGATCAGCTGCTCCAACCCATCTGCGTCCATCGGATTCTTCTGCAAGCGAACACCGGCAAGGAAGAACGTGGTGAGGGTCTCGAACGGCAGCCGCTCGCCACCGTCGGTATCGATGTCGTCGGTATCGATGTCGTCGGCGTGTGCCGTGAACTTGCCCTGCTCGATCATGTCCATCAATGACTCGACCAACGCCTCATTCGCAGTGGGCACGAC
>JAYUCY010000058.1:0-22131 GCA_043740085.1 Ilumatobacteraceae bacterium | reverse complement strand
CGGTAGCCGGGCAGGCGCGCGTGCAGACCGGTGGCGGCGTGCGCACCGTCGCCGATGCACAGGCGCTCGCCGATGCAGGTGTCGCGCGTGTGGTGATGGGCAGCGCTGCAGTCGCCGAGCCGCAGCTCGTCGCTCATGCATCCGACGTCGTCGCGGTCGCTGTCGGCCTCGACCACCGCAACGGCGAAGTTGCCGTGCACGGTTGGACCGAAGGCTCCGGTGTGCAGCTCACCGACGCGCTGCAGTGGTTTCCCACTGCCGCAGTATTTGTCATCACCGACATCGCTCGCGACGGCATGCTCACAGGCCCGGATGTGGAGGGCCTCGCCGCCGCCGGCCGTGCCACCTCCACTCCGATCATTGCCAGTGGGGGAGTGGCAACGCTCGCCGATGTGGCCGCGCTGAAAGTGGTGCACGGCATCACCGGCGTCATCTCCGGCAAGGCGCTGTACGAAGGCTGTTTCACTGTGGAGCAGGCGCTGCAGGAGCTGGCCCGATGAGGGTGGCACGCGTCATCCCCTGCCTCGACGTGACCAACGGTCGCGTGGTGAAGGGCATCAACTTTGTTGGCCTGCGTGATGCCGGCGACCCGGTGGAGCTGGCGGCGAAGTACGACCAGGAGGGTGCCGATGAGCTGGTCTTTCTCGACATCACCGCCTCATCCGATGGCCGCGAGACCATGGTCGATGTCGTCTCGCGAACTGCCGAGCAGGTGTTCATCCCGTTCACCGTTGGCGGCGGCATTCGCACCGCCGACGATGCCCGCCTGATGTTGCGGGCTGGTGCCGACAAGGTCAGCGTCAACACCGCCGCGGTGCAGCGGCCGGACCTGATTCGCGACATCGCCGCCGAGTTCGGCGCGCAGTGCTGCGTGTGCGCGATCGATGCGAAGCGCACGGCCACCGGTGGCTTCGAGGTGTACCTGCACGGTGGCCGCACTCCCACGGGCATTGACGCAATCCAGTGGGCCGAGCGTGCGGCTGCGTTCGGCGCCGGCGAGATTCTGCTGACCTCGATGGACCGCGACGGCACGCGTGAGGGCTTCGACGTCGAACTGACTCGTCGCGTCGCCGATGCGGTCGGGGTACCCGTGGTCGCCAGCGGCGGCGTTGGTACGTTGCAGCATCTCGCTGCCGGCATCATCGAGGGCCACGCCACTGGCGTGTTGGCTGCCAGCATCTTCCACTTCGGCGAACACACCATCGCCGAGGCAAAGGCCGCAATGACGGCGGCGGGCGTGCAGGTGCGGCCGGCATGACGACGCTGCTGCGCCAGCCGTTCACACTGATCGACGGTGGGTTGTCGACGGTGTTGGAGGAAATGGGCGAGCAGCCCGCCGGCCTGCTGTGGACGGCGGCGGTACTCATCGATCGACCCGAAGTCATCACGGCCGCACACCGTCGGTACGTGGATGCGGGCGCCGACGTGATCATCACGTCCAGCTATCAGGCCAGCGAGGCCGGGTTCGTTGCGGCCGGTCTCAGCGCAGCTGAGGCCCGTCACCTACTCGCATCCACCACGGCTGTGGCGCGCGCTGCCGAGCCATCAGTGGTCGCCTGTTCTGTGGGTCCGTTCGGTGCGTACCTGGGTGATGGCAGCGAGTACAGCGGCCACTACGCGGCTACCTGGGCCGAGGTGCGCGCGTTCCATCGCGCCCGGCTACAGGTGTTGGTGGATACGGCTCCCGACGTTTTCGCCATTGAAACCATTCCGTCGCTCGCCGAAGCCGAGATTGTGGTGGAGGAACTGCGGGCGCTCACCGACGCGCCGGCATGGCTGACGTTCACGTGTGCAGATGCGGCGCACACCTGCAGTGGCGATGTGTTCGCGGAAGCGGTCGCCGCAATTGCGTCGACGCTCGCGGCCGTCGGGGTGAATTGCACGGCCCCTGGTTTGGTGCAGCCCCTACTGACGTCGGTTGCGACTGATCTCCCATTGGTCGTGTATCCCAACCATGGGGCCATCTGGGACGGCGACCACAAGTGCTGGTCGGGTGCCACCGGCGGTGTCGAGTTACCCGGGCTGGTGCCCTCCTGGCTCGCGGTCGGTGCCCGACTGATCGGCGGCTGTTGTGGAGTCGGCACTGCTGGCATCGCCGCGCTCGCCGACCTGCGGCGGTCGAATTCGTTCGGTCCCGAACTGTGAATTCAAACGACCGTACGTAGCGACCATTGAATTCACAGTTCGGATCCAAAGTCTTCGAAACTGCGTGGTGACGCGACTCGCCGGTACAGTCGGCGCATGGCTTCAAAGATGCAGTATCGCCGGCTCGGTCGCAGCGGCTTGCAAGTGTCGCTGCTCTCCTTCGGGAGCTGGGTCACGTTCGACAACCAACTGGGCGATGCCATGGCGCTGGAGTGCATGTCCGCCGCGTACGACGCCGGCTGCAACTTCTTCGACAACGCCGAGGCGTACGCCGGGGGTGGCAGCGAAGGGCAGATGGGCCGTGCCATCAAGGAGCTCGGCTGGAAGCGCGAGTCGTACGTGGTCAGCACCAAGTTCTATTGGGGCCTCAACGGCAACATGCGCAACATGCGCAACACGCTGAACCGCAAGTACTTGGCGCAGGCCATCGACGGTTCGTTGGAACGTATGCAGCTGGATTTCATCGATCTCGTGTACTGCCACCGCGCCGACCCGAATACACCGCTCGAGGAGACGGTGTGGGCGATGAGCGACATGATCTCCCAGGGCAAAGCCTTGTACTGGGGGACCAGTGAATGGACCGCCGACGAGATTCGAGCCGCCTGGGACATCGCCGACAAGCATCATCTCCACAAGCCGGTCATGGAGCAGCCGCAGTACAACCTGCTGACGCGCACGAAGGTGGAGGAAGAGTTCGCCCGTCTGTACGACGACATCGGCCTGGGTACCACCATCTGGAGCCCGCTCGCCAGTGGCCTGCTCACCGGCAAGTACCGCGACGGAGTGCCCGAGGACAGCCGTGGCGCCCTGCCGGGCTACGAGTGGCTGGCGGAGCGCATGAACGACGCGGAGTCGGCCGCCAAGGTCGAGCGTCTGCGGCCCATCGCTGCCCAGCTCGACTGCTCGCTGGCCCAGCTGTCCATTGCCTGGTGCGCCGCCAACCCGCGGGTGTCCACCGTCATCACCGGCGCCAGTCGCGCCAGCCAAGTGGTGGAGAACTTCGACTCGCTCGACGTGCTCGCTGCCCTGACCCCTGCGGTGATGGAGCAAATCGCTCACGCTGTGGCCTGACGTGCAGGGATATCCTTGCACCAATGCGTACTTCCCTCTCCGAACTGCTGGCCTCTGGCCGCGTATTGCTGGCCGACGGTGCCACCGGTACCAACTACATGCTGAACGGCCTCGGCCCCGGCGAGCCGCCGGAGTTCTGGGTGACCGACCGACCCGACGATGTGATGAGCCTGCACCAGCAATTCGTCGACGCCGGCGCGGACATCATTCTCACCAACACGTTCGGGTGTAACCCGCACCGTCTCAAGCTGCACAACGCTCAGGCGCGTACGTACGAGCTGGCGAAGGGCGCAGCCGAGCTTGCGCGTCGAGTTGCCGACGCGGCGCCGCGCCCTGTCGTGGTGGCCGGTTCTGTGGGACCGACGGGCGAGCTGTTCGAGCCGATGGGCGCGCTCAACCACGCCGACGCGGTCGCCTCGTTCGCCGACGAGATTCGCGGCCTGCGCGACGGTGGCGCCGACGTGGCATGGATTGAAACGATGTCCTCTCCTGAGGAAGTGCACGCTGCGATCACAGCGGCCATAGAGGGCGACATGCCCTACGTGGTCACCTGTTCGTATGACACGGCGGGCCGCACGATGATGGGCCTCATGCCCGGTGCTATGGCCGACACGCTGGTCGACGAACCGATCGCTCCGCTGGCTATCGGCGCCAACTGCGGCGTCGGTGCCTCCGACATCCTGGTGACCCTGTTGGAGATGGATGGTGCTCCGTACCCACTGGTCAGCAAGGGCAATTGTGGTGTCCCGCACTTCGTCGGCACCGAAATTGTGTACACCGGCACCCCCGACCTGATGGCGAAATACGCAACGATGGCCATCGACGCTGGTGCACGGATCGTGGGCGGCTGCTGCGGCACCAGCCCAGAGCACTTGGCGTCGATGCGCGCGGCGATTGATAGCTACTCGCCGGGCGAGCGCCCGACGTTGGACGCAATTGTCGAGCACCTCGGGGTGCTGACGAACTCGGCACCCGCAGCAACCGCCGGTCGTAGCACGCGCCGTTCCCGCGGCTAACTCGCCCCCGGCACCCGGGTTGTTATGGGGAGGCCTGGTGATTTCACCGGTGGCGCGGCGGCGCCGACTCCTAGGCTGTCGGCCATGCCCGAAGAAGTGTCCATCCTCGCCAGCCCCGAGCAGCTGGCCGCTGTCAAGTACGACGCCAATGGTCTCGTGCCAGTCATTGCGCAAGATGTGCATACCAAAGGCGTGTTGATGATGGCGTGGATGAATGCTGCCACATTGGCCACCACGCTCGCTGAAGGTCGCATGGTCTACTGGAGCCGCAGCCGGCAGGAGGTGTGGCGCAAGGGCGACATCAGCGGCGACCGCCAGTTTGTGCGCGAGGGCTACTACGACTGCGATGGCGACACGCTGTTGTTCCTGGTGGAGCAGGAAGGCAAGGGCGCGTGCCACACCGGCGAGTACTCGTGCTTCTATCGCGCCTTCGGGGCAGCCACATGAGCCCTGTTGGCGCCGTGAATGTGGACGGCGTGACCGCAACGATGCGGCCCAGTCGTGCCGAATTCCACGCACTGGCCGCAGAGCACACCGTGGTACCGGTATGGGCGGAAGTTCTTGGCGACCTGGAGACGCCGGTGGCGGCGTACCTGAAGCTGGTCGGCGATGGCGAGGGTTTCCTGCTGGAGTCGGTGGAGCATGCCGAACGGTGGGCTCGCTACAGCTTCGTTGGCCACGACCCGGTTGCGACCCTTGAGTTACGCGACGGCCTGGTCGAGATCAAGGGCCAGCATCTCAGCGCCGACATTCCGCTCGATAAGGGAATGTTGGCAGCGCTCGACGCGATCATCGCTGCATATCGCGCGCCGATCATTCCCGACCTGCCGCCGTTGCAGGGTGGTGTGATGGGCTACCTCGGCTACGACGTGGTCCGCGAAGTCGAGAACCTGCCCAACGTGCCGCGCGACGACCGTTGGCTGCCCGACGCGGTGATGAGCATTATTGGCTCGTTGGCCGCCTTCGACCACTGGCGCCAGCGCGTGTACCTCATCGAGAGCGTGCCGGTGCTCGACATGGACACCGCGGGCATCGACCGCGAGTACGACGCCGCCTGCCTTCGTGCACAGCGCGCGGTCGACAAGTTGGCGATGCCACTGGCCGCGCCCGCGGCCGAGCCGCCGCAGCCCGGCGAGGTGGCACCGCCAGTGCGCAGCTCGATGCCCGACGGCGTGTACCAACAGGCGGTGGAGGTTGCCAAAGAGCACATCCTCGCCGGCGACATCTTCCAGGTCGTGCTGGCGCAGCGCTACGACATCGATCTGCAGGCCGACCCGTTCGACTTCTACCGCGTGCTGCGCCAGGTGAACCCCAGCCCGTACATGTACTTCCTGCGCCACCCCGATGTCACCATCGCCGGCAGTTCCCCCGAGCCGATGGTAAAAGTGCTGGGGCGCACGGTGGTCAGTCGGCCCATCGCGGGCACCCGCCGCCGTGGCCGCAGTGACGACGACGACCGTCGCATGGCGGGCGAGCTGAAGGAGAACCCCAAGGAGATCGCCGAGCACATCATGCTGGTCGATCTGGCCCGCAACGACGTCGGCCGGGTTGCCAAGTTCGGTACTGTGCAGGTGACCGAGCTGATGAATCTCGAGCGCTACAGCCACGTGATGCACCTCACCTCGCAGGTGACCGGTGAGTTGGTGGAGGGCAAGACTCCCATCGACGTGCTGCGGGCCACACTGCCCGCTGGCACAGTCAGTGGCGCCCCCAAGGTGCGTGCAATGGAGATCATCGACGCACTCGAGCCGGTGAAGCGCGGGCCGTACGCGGGTGTGGTGGGTTACGTCGACTTCAGTGGCAACCTCGATACTGCGTTGGCCATTCGCACGATGTTTGTTGGAGCGCACGGGGCGTCGTTCCAAGCAGGCGCCGGCATTGTCGCCGACTCCGTGCCCGACGAGGAAGACCTGGAGTGCCGCAACAAGGCGGCAGCGCTGCTCTCAGCTGTGCCCGCTGCGCGCCGGATGACCGCGCAACGCCGCTCGCAATAGTCGGGGCGGTCGCTAGTTCAGCAGTCCGCTGATCAGCAGGATGGTGCCCAGCAGGCCGACCCCAAGCATGCCCAGTACCGCGATTGCTGCAAGGCCGGGCACGCTGGAGATGGCGCGTACGCCGGCCCACAGCGCGGGCAACTCGGCGCTGCGCGACTCCAGCTCGGTGCGCAGACCGGCGAACCTCTTGGACGACGCAATGACCGGCTGCCCGCTGTCGTGGTCGAGCAATGCCCGTGAGGCTGGCGAAGCCCCGCCAAGGAAGACGCGCACGTTGTCGATCAGCTGCGGGGTGTACTTGGCAGTGATCCGCAACAGAACACGAGCGACGAGGGCGGCACCCACCGGGATCAGGCACATCACGCCACCGATGATGATCCACGCCGTGCGGCTGTCGGGAAACAGCCACCACCCGGTGGCGAAGGTGGCAGCGCCGATGACGCCGGCGATCATGGCCACACCCGTGGCGAGGCTGGAGAGCCGGTTGAGAGTCAATTGCAGACCGTCACTGACGCGCCGGACGACGGCATCGGTTTCCATGGCCACAGTGTGTCAGCGGCAATCGGCGGTGCCACACTGTTGCCATGTTCTGGACCGAGTATCCGCGTGATGTCGTGCAGGTAGCGGGCGCGGATGCGCTGACGTATCTGCAGTCGCAGCTGTCGCAGGACCTGCGGCCGTTACAGGTTGGTCGGTCGGTGTGGAGCTTTGTCTTGCAACCCACCGGCAAGGTTGAGGTGTTGTTGCGGGTGTGGCGCACGGCTGACGACACGTTCGTGCTCGATACCGACGCCGGCTTCGGCGAGGTCCTGACGGCGCGCCTGAACCGCTTCAAGATCCGCGTGAAGGCCGACATCACTCCGCTGGACTGGACGTGCGTTGCGGTTCGCGGCGCCGGCGCTTCCGGCGTTGAAGGTCTACCCTCGTGGGGCGAAGGTGTCGACCTGCTCGGCGCCGACGTGCAACCGCCAGCGGGTGTGGAGCACGGCACGGCCGAGCAGTTGCTGGCCTCGCGTATCGAAGCGGTCTGGCCGCAGATGGGCGCAGAGATCGTGCCGGGCGAGACCATCCCTGCAGAAACCGCGATCACCGATGTTGCGGTCAGCTTCACCAAGGGCTGCTATCCCGGGCAGGAACTGGTCGAACGAATGGACAGTCGCGGTGCATCGGCGCCCAAGCTGCTGCAGCACGTGACGGTTGCCGAGGGCACCTGCGCGGGCGACGCCTACGAGGTCGACAGTGTCGCCGTGGGCACCATCAGGAGTGTCAGCGGAACAGTCGCCTTGGCGTTCGTGAAGCGCAGCGGGCCTCGGACAAGGTGATGAACCGCGACCGATTCGACCGCGCGTTTCGTCGCCGTGGATGGTGATCGGTTCGCTCGAACCGGCCACCGCCGGCGCAGTGTCAGTGAGTGCGCGAAACAGTCACTTCGGTTGGGTTGGCGAGCATGTCGAACACCGCCGAGTACTTGACGCCCCCGGCCATCAGCATGTCCTTCTGCGCCTCGTCGCAGTCGGCATCGATGTCGAAGTCGATCGTGACTCCGCTGAAACCCTTGCGAATATCGGGGTCGATGCCGAGCACGCCACGCACGTCGATGTCGGCGCTCACTGCGGACGACACGCGATTGAGCTTGATGTTCCGGGCGGCGGCTCCTGTGACCACGCCGGCGGTGATGCACGCCGCCAACGCGTGGAGCACGTACTCCTGCGGCGTCGGGCCGTGCCCGTGACCGAGGGTGGGGTGGTCGGCCTTGAACGAGAACACCTCGGCGTAGCTGTGGTTCTCGCCGACCCCGTACCACTCGTGGATCGTCGACTGGCTCGCCGTCCCCTCGACCCATTCGTTCTTCGCCGAGAACCTGAACTGGGCGAGATCACCGTTGTCGCGGAATCGGCTGATCGCTCCGAACATCTTCTCGCAGGGCACTCCGTTGACTTCATCGGCCATGACTGACTCCTTCACAAGGGTTGCATTTACAGTACCATCGTCGTGCCCGGCCGATTTCCGGGTGCTCGCTCGGCGGCTGCGTCGGTCGTCAGCAATCGTGCAGGAGGCCGCCATGTCGTGGGAGATGGTCGACGAAGGATGGGGACGGCGCGCCGTCGAGTTCGCGACGCTCAGCGAACCGGGCAACTGCCGTGAGTACGCGGCGATGCACCACCGCCTCGGCGTCTCGAGCGGGGATCGGTTGCTCGACATGGCATGCGGGTCGGGGCTCGCCATCGAGCTCGCCGAGATCCGCGGCGCCACATGTGCCGGCATCGACGCGTCGACCCGGCTCGTTGCCGTCGCCTGCGACCGGAGCCCCGATGCAGACATCCGGGTCGGCGACATGCAGGCGCTGCCCTGGAGCGACGAGTCGTTCGACATCGTCACGAGCTTCAGGGGAGTCTGGGGCACGACTCCCGCCGCGGTCCACGAGGCGCATCGGGTACTCGTTCCCGGTGGGCGACTCGCGATCACGGTCTGGGGCAACGTCGGCAAGTCTCCTGGCGCGTGGATGCTCGCGCCGTTCCAGTGGGCCACGGATGACAAGATCCGGCACCAGGCCGACATGGTCTCGTTGGGACGTCCCGGGGTCGGCGAAGCGTTTCTCGCCGAGCGCGGGTTCGACGTGGCGGAACGGTTCGAGATCCCGTATTTCATGGAGTACGCCGATCCCGAAACCTACGCGCGCGGGCTCGCGTCAACCGGCCCCGCATACGAGGCGATCCAGACGATCGGTGAGGAGGAGTTCATCGCCCGAGCCGCCGAGCACGCGGCGGCGCAGGTGCGTGCAGGGCTCCCGCTGCGGGGGCAGGTGCAGTTGTTCGGGTACGTCGGCACCAAGCGCTGATCACGATGGACCGGCGAGGCCGCCGGCCAGATAGTGCGCGATGTGATCGGCGAGCTCCTCGGTGTCGTCGATCGATCCGTGGATGAAGCTCGATTTCCGCCGTCGAAGGAACGACGCACCCAGGAAGTAGACGCCGGGCGAATCGACGACGCCTCCGTCGTGGCGCATGCGGCCGGCGGAATCGAACACCGGAAGGTGCAGCCACGACAGGTCGGGTCGGAATCCCGTTGCCCACACGATCGACGTCACCTCGCCGCGGTTCAGATCGAGTGTCAGCGGCAGTTTCGTGGCGACACGGGTCGGCTCGTGCCGCTCGGGTGGTGCGGCGACGGAACCGACCCCTTCGTGCTCGATCCAAGCGTCGATGTCGTCGAGCAGGCGGCTGAGCTTCTGGTCGGCGAGCGCGCAGTGGTTGGCGAGACCGCCCGAGAACAGCGCCACGCCGTCGCGCACAACGCCGAGCCTGCCGCGGATCTCGACACCCTGTGCCGTCAGCGCATTGAGGTCGAGCGTCCTCCGCTCGCGCGTGCCCACCAGCTGGGGCGACGCCACCTTGCGCGCCTTGACGATGTCGTCGACGTCGTCGTAGCGCTCGTCGAGCCGCCCGATCGCTCCCATCCAGTACTGGATGTCGCGTCCGCGGTAGGTGCGCGGCAGACGCACGTGTTCGCCCACAGACAGCACGACGGGTCGGCCGGACGAGTGGATCTCGGCCGCGAGCTGCACGCCGGTTGCCGACGCCCCGACGACGAGCACGCCCCCGGCGGGCAGCTGGTCGGGGTTGCGGTACTCGAGCGGGTTGATCGCGACGATGTGGTCGGGCACGGCTGCGGCGAAGCTCGGCGTCGTCGACACGTTGCACGCACCGCCCGCGAGCACCACGCCCCGGCACGCCCACGTCCCCTGGTCGGTCTCCACCTCGTACCCGTCGACTGCCCTGCGTACCGCAGTCACGGTCGTGTGCGTGTGGATCGGCGCCTCCACGTCGATGGCGTAGCACTCGAGGAAATCGATGAGCTCACGGCCGGTCATGAAGCCGTCGCGGTCGTCACCGTCGTATTCGCGACCGGGAAGGCAGGTCTGCCAGCTGGGCGTGAGGAGCGTGAAGGAGTCCCATCGCTGCGAGCGCCACGAGTCGGCGACCTCTCCTCGCTCGAGGACGACGTGGTCGATCCCTCGATCCGCCAACCTCTTGCTCATCGCGAGGCCGTTGTGCCCGCCGCCGACAACGACGACCGTGGTGATGCGGTTCTTCCTCATCACCGGGAGTATCGCGCAGCCGCTGTCTCCGCGACGCCCACACGCTCCGCGGGCACATCTCGGCCAACGGCGAGGTCCTCGAGCGCGCCACACGCTGATCTTGAGCGCCGCCAAGACGCTCCACGCACCGGCACGGGCAGTTGCGACGCCGTCGGCTTTGAGCGCGAGTTCAACTAGCCGCGGTTCCGCTTTCTCGAAAAGGCGCGAGGGCGTTCATGAGCTGCGGTTCCTCCCGCAGTTGCTCGAACTCTGGTGCGGCGTCGATCGCCGCCTGCAACGTCTGTGGGGGCGCGGTAGTGGCCGCCGAGCGCAGCCACGCGATAGCAGTGTCGCGGTCGCCGAGCGCAGCGGCGGCGCGGGCCACGTGCACCGCAAGCATTGCCGGCCGACCGTTGTTATAGCTGGCGGCCGCGTAGTTGGCGGCCTCCGGATACTCGCCCAGACGCAGCAGAATGCCCGAGACCACAAAGTCGCTGAACGACCGTCCGTGGGGCAGCGGGCGCGGCAGCAGACCGACCAGCTCTTCCAGCGCCCGCAAGGGTGCAGCGTCGGGCGGCCACCAGTTGACCGGATTGGGATCGGAGAGATCGGCGAGCAGTAGTTGGCGGGCGACATCCGGGTGCCCGTGGCGCAGTTGCTGGTATGCGCGGAACCACGGTGATGGCACGTGGCCGCCCGAGAACCGCGACACGTCGCCCGTTGCCCATGCGAGAGCTTCCGCTCGTGCGAGCGACTCCTGGCCGGTCGTGTGGTTGGTGCGGGCCTTCTCGGCGGACACGATTTGAGCCACTGACAGCAATGGAATCGCCATGAAGATGATGAGCCCGCGAAGGCCTGGCTGTGTCGACATGTAGATCATGGCGCTGACACTGGCCACGATTGTGAAGACGATCATGAAACGCCGCGAGTGCTTCGGGCTGACGGCATCGACGGCCTGTTCGAGGATGGTTCCGCCATCGAACGGCAGGATTGGGATCAGGTTGAACAGCCCGATTCCCGGCCCCGCCCACAGCGCACTGAACTGCGCCGGTGTGAGGCCGCTGATGGGCCACTCGACTGGCCCGCCCAGTGCAAGGTAGAGCGCCGTACCGGCCACGATCTGGACTGCCGGCCCAGCGAACGAGATGCCGACCCGTTCCCATCGCGACAGCGTGCGCGACGGGAGAAATGAGGCGTAGCCGGCCATGAACGCCAGCGTGATCTCGGCCTTCGCTCCGGTGGCGCGGGCAGCTACGGCGTGGCCAAGCTCGTGGATCAGCGTCAACACAGCAATGAGGCCCGCAAAGATGATGGCACCTTCGGTTCCCAGCCCGCTGTCCGACGAGTTGGTGACTGCGATCAGCACCATAAACATCCAAAAGCCGGCGCCGACGTGAACGGGGAAGCCGAACAGACGAAACGCGGTCAGCGATGGCGGCACCCTGCGAGCCTACGGCCTTGAAACCGGTCACAGTCCGCTAGGTGCGGCGTAGACTCGCACCTCGTGTCATACGTCTACGCCTTCGATCACAAGCACCGCCGCCCTCCCATGGAGTACAAAGATCTCCTTGGTGGAAAGGGCGCCAACCTCGCAGAGATGACGAGCGTATTGAAGCTGCCGGTACCGCCGGGCTTCACCATCTCCACCGATGCCTGCCGTGCGTACATGCATGGCGGCTGGCCAGTGGGCCTCGACGAAGAGATTGCCACACAGGTTTTCAAGCTTGAAAAGACGATGGGTCGCAAGCTGGGCGATCCGTTCGACCCGTTGCTGGTCTCGGTGCGTTCAGGTGCCAAGTTCTCGATGCCGGGCATGATGGACACCGTCCTCAACCTGGGCCTCAACGACGAGAGCGTCAAGGGTCTGGCGCACGTCACCAATGACGAGCGCTTCGCGTACGACAGCTACCGCCGCTTCATTGCCATGTACGGCCGCATCGTGTTGGGCGTCGACGGCGAGCACTTCGAGCACCCGCTTGAAAAGGCCAAGGCCATAGCTGGTGTGAAGACCGATGCCGAGCTCACCGCCAAGGCGCTGAAGGACCTGTGCAAGCACTACCAGGCTGTCGTCAAGAAGGTCACCAAGAAGCCGTTCCCGCAGAAGCCGCGCGAGCAGCTGCGCGGTGCCGTCGAGGCCGTTTTTGCAAGCTGGAATGGTGCCCGCGCCATTGCCTACCGCGTTCGTGAGCGCATCAGCCACGACCTGGGAACCGCCGTCAACGTGCAGACCATGGTGTTCGGTAACCGCGACGAGAACAGCGGCACCGGTGTGGGCTTCACCCGCAACGCAGCCACTGGCGACAACAAGCCCTATGGCGACTTTCTGGTCAACGCGCAGGGCGAAGACGTGGTTGCCGGTATCCGCAACACCGAGGACCTCGACCACATGAAGTTGGTCTTCCCGGTGTGTCACAAGGAGCTGTTGGAAATCTTCGCTCGCCTCGAGCGCCACTACACCGACATGTGCGACACCGAGTTCACCATCGAGCAGGGCAAGCTGTGGATGCTGCAAACCCGCGTGGGCAAGCGCACTGGCGCCGCCGCGCTGCGCATGGCCGTGGAGATGACCAGGCAGCAGGGCAAGGGTGCTGCCAAGTGGAGCATCTCCAAGCAGGAAGCCATCATGCGTGTTGGCGCCGATCACCTCGAGCAGGTGCTGCACCCGCAGTTCGCCAACAAGGTGAAGGCGTTGGCCAGGGGTCTGGCCGCTAGCCCGGGTGCCGCTGTCGGCACGGTGTACTTCACGGCTGACGATGCGGTGAGCGCCGCTGCCCGTGGTGAAAAGGTCATCCTGGTCCGCAACGAGACCAGCCCCGAAGACGTGCACGGCATGATGGTTGCGCAGGGCATTCTCACCGCTCGCGGTGGCCTCGTCAGCCACGCTGCCGTCGTCGCCCGTGGTTGGGGTACGCCCGCCATCGTCGGCGCCGACGCCGTCAAGATCGATGGCAAGACCTTCCGCGTTGGCGATGTAGTCGTCAAGGAAGGCGATGTCATCAGTATCGATGGCACCACCGGCGAGGTCATGCTGGGCGCGATGACGTTGGCTGCAGCCGAGCCGCCGGCCGAATTTCACACCATCCTCAAGTGGTCGGATGTTGTCCGTAAGGGCAAGCTGGGCGTGCGTGCAAACGCCGATACCGGCGAAGACGCCACCAACGCTCGCGAGTTGGGTGCGGAAGGTATTGGCCTGTGCCGTACCGAGCACATGTTCCTCGCCCCGGACCGTCTGCCGGTCGTTCGCCGGATGATCCTGGCCGATACGCCGGCCGAAGAAGAGGCTGCGCTGGCCGAATTGGGCCGCGTGCAGCAGATCGACTTCGAGGAGATCCTGCTGGCAATGGACGGCCTGCCCGTCACCATTCGCCTGCTCGACCCGCCGCTGCACGAGTTCTTGCCATCGGCTGAAGAGCTGCGCATCAAGAAGGCAACCAAGGGCCTCAGCAAGACCGAGACGGCCGAGCTGAAGGCCGCCGAGGAGTGGGCTGAGCACAACCCGATGATCGGCACCCGCGGCGTTCGCCTCGGTGTCGTGAAGCCTGGTTTGTACGCGATGCAGGTGCGTGCCCTCATGGCCGCAGCCGCATCGCTGCGCAAGAAGGGCAAGAACCCGATCGTTGAAGTGATGATCCCGCTCACGGTCACCCGCGAGGAACTGCAGTTGGCGCGTGGCTGGGTGCAGACCGAGATCGACCGTGCCGTGAAGGGCTTGAAGAACAAGCCGCACGTCACCATCGGCACCATGATCGAGACGCCGCGTGCAGCCATTCGCGCCGACGAGATCGCCGAGGAGGCCGACTTCTTCAGCTTCGGAACCAATGACCTCACGCAGATGACATTCGGCTTCAGCCGTGACGATGTCGAGAGCAAGATGATGCCCGCCTACCTCGAGCAGGGCCTGCTCAAGCGCAACCCGTTCGAGACCATCGACGTCGGTGGTGTTGGCGAGCTGGTCAAGCTGGGGGCCACTCGTGGGCGCTCGGTCAAGAAGGGCCTCAAGCTCGGTGTGTGTGGCGAGCACGGCGGCGACCCGGAGAGCATTGCCTTGTTCTACGAGGCCGGCCTCGACTACGTCAGCTGCAGCCCGTTCCGTGTGCCCATCGCTCGCCTTGCGGCAGCGCAGGCAATCATCGGCGGCTCGAAGGCCGAGACGAAGTAGTCGGTCTCACGCGTGCTGATTGGCTCCACCGATCTCAGCTCGAAATTTGTCGACCTCGAAGTTGCGGCTACATGGTGGTTGGCACTGTTGGCCATTATCAGCGCGCTGCTGTTGGTCGACCTCCTCATCGTCCACCGTGAAAGCCACGAGGTCAAAACCCGCGAAGCGGCCTTCGAGTCGGCCGTCTGGATCTCTATCGGACTGGTCTTCGGCCTGGTCGTGTGGTGGGGCTTCGGCGGCGGAGCTGCGAGTGAGTACTACTCGGGCTACCTCATCGAGAAGAGCCTCAGCATCGACAATGTCTTTGTCTGGGCGCTCATTCTCAGCTACTTCAAGGTGCCGCTGCGGTACCAGCACAGGGTGTTGTTCTGGGGCATCTTCGGGGCACTCATCATGCGGGCCATCTTCATCTTCGCCGGTATCGCGCTCATCGAGAGGTTCGACTGGGTGCTGTATGTATTCGGCGCGTTCCTGCTGTTCACGGCCGGGAAGTTGGTCTTCTCGAGGTCCGACCACGTCGACCCGTCGAACAGCAAGTTCCTGCAGTTGGTGCACAAGGTGGTGCCACTCACCGACGAACTCGACGGGCAGCGGCTGTTCACCCGGATCAATGGCAAGCGACTTGCCACGCCGCTGTTCGCAGTGCTGCTGCTGATCGAGATGACCGATGTCCTCTTCGCTGTCGATTCGGTGCCGGCGGTGCTGGCGGTCAGCCATGAGCAGTTCCTCGTGTTCGCCTCGAATGCATTCGCGATCCTCGGTCTCCGTGCCCTGTACTTCTTGCTCGCGGACATGCACGCCCGATTCAGCTACCTGCAGCAGGGCCTTGCGATCATCCTCGCCTTCGTCGGCATCAAGATGATCATTCACGGCTGGTATCAAATCCCCACCTGGCTGTCGCTGATGGTGATTGCTTTGGTGCTGCTCACCTCCGTCGGTTTCTCGCTGCGCCAGACCGGCGATGACACGATTTCGCTACCCGAAGAACCGCCGCCGCCGAACGAACGCTGACTCGAATCTCGCTGGGTGTGCGCCCGGTAGGGTGCAGCGAATGGCGATTGTGGAGGAGGACCTAGAGCGGCTGCGGGCTTCGCTGGTGCTCTCCGACGTCGTGCAGCAGTACGTCGCGCTGCGCAAGGCTGGCAGTAACTGGGTTGGCCTCTGCCCGTTTCACGCTGAGCGCTCGCCCTCGTTCAACGTGCGCGACCAGACCAGCCGCTATCGCTGCTTTGGCTGTGGGGCCGCCGGTGATGTCTTCAAGTTCGTGCAGGAGATCGACCATGTCGACTTCCTCACGGCGGTCGAATCGTTGGCATCCAAGGCCGGTATTCAGCTGACCTACACCACCGGTGAAGCGGGCGACCGCACGCGTCAGAAGCGCAAGCAACTTGTCGACGCGATGGGTAAGGCCGTCGACTGGTACCACGACCGATTGTTGAACAGCCCCGACGCGCGCGCCGCTCGCGACTACCTGCGCACGCGTGGGTTGGCCGGCGAGACGGCCCGCAATTTCAAGATCGGTTGGGCGCCCGACGAGTGGGATGCGCTCAGTCGCGGGCTGGGTGTGCCGGCCGATGTGCTGCGCGAAACGGGTCTCGGCTTCACCAACAAGGCCGGCCGCATGCAGGACTCGTTTCGCGGCCGCGTGCTGTTCCCGATCCTGACGGAGAACGGCGAGCCGGTCGCGTTTGGCGGGCGCATTCTGCCCGGCAGTACCGACCCGGCGAAGTACAAGAACTCCTCGGAGACCGGCATCTACGCAAAGTCGAAGACGCTGTACGGCCTCAACTGGGCAAAGGGCGACATTGTTGCCGCCGACCAGGTGATTGTGTGTGAGGGCTACACCGACGTCATTGGCTTCCACCGCGCCGGCGTCAAGCGTGCGGTCGCGACCTGCGGTACGGCGCTCACCGAAGACCACGTCCGCCTGCTGAAGCGCTACGCCACGCAGGTGGTGTTGGCGTTCGATGCCGACGCTGCCGGCCAGGGTGCCGCGCAACGTTTCTATGAGTGGGAAGAGCGCTACCAGGTACGTGTCAGCGTCGCTCGCTTCCCGGAAGGCAAGGACCCCGGGGAGCTGAGCGTCAGCGACCCCGAGGGCCTACGCCACGCGGTCGAGCAGGCGCTGCCGTTCTTAGGTTTCCGCGTCAATCGTGTGCTCAACAGCCGCAAGCTGCGCTCGCCGGAAGATCGTGCGCAGATCGCAGGCGAGGCGATGGCGTTGGTCAATGAGCATCCCAATGCGGAAGTCCGCAAGTTGTACGCCGGTCAGGTCGCGACACACGTCGGAATTCCACCCGCCGACTTGGTGGCGTTGGCTGCTCGTCGTGTGAAGTCACCGACCGTCCGCATTGCTCCGGTTCGTCGAATCGGTGCGCCGGAGAACGCGGAGTTCGTGTGCATCGCGATGCTGCTACAGCGGTGGGACGACATCGCGCCCTGGTTGACGGAGGAGCTGTTCGCCGACGAGGTGGCGCGGCGCGCGTTCTTGGCCGTGGCGGAATCTGGCGGCGCCATCGAGGCAGCCCTCGCGCTGGCGGATCCGGAAGCGCGTGAGTTCTTGGAGCGCGCATCAGTCGCCGATGTCGACGCCGACGCGCTGTTGGAGTCGCGCAACTTGATCGCGGCCGCAACCCGTCGACGGCTGGCGCAGATGGTGGTCGACATCGCTCCGGACCAGTTGCCACTCATTCGTGATGCGCGGCTGCAACTCGATGACATGGAGGATCCGGAGCGGGCCGATGTTGCAGCAGAGGCGTTGCTAGGGTGGCTGCACGGGGCGAGTGAAGGGACCGAGTGACCGACGACGTGACCAACACGACAGCTGATGCGTCTGCAACGGCGCCTCCTTACGATGGCGTCGAAGCGGGGGAGTGGCGGGCGATGGTCGCGCGCGGTTCGGCGGCTGGTGTGTTGCACGCCGACGACATCACGCGTGTGTTGCGCCACATCGAGCTGACCCCGGATGTGTTGGTCGATGTGCACGCGACGCTCGAAGGGTTGGGTATCGCCGTTGACGACGGCATGGCCGAGCTACACGACGACACGCCGCCAGTTGGTGTTGTGCGATCGCGGTCGGTTGAGGTGGAAGACACCGAAGGGCTGCTCGCTCGCCGTATCCGTCGCCGCAGCGAACGGATGAATGCGGACCGCAGCGACGTCGGCAACACCGCCGACACGGTGCGCATGTACCTCAAGGAAATTGGCCGCGTCGACCTGCTCACGATCGACGATGAGCGGCGGTTGGCACAGGCAATCGACGAGGGAAATCGCGCCGCGGTCACGCTCGATTCTGAGTACGAGGGTGCCGTCATCGACCCTGACGATCATGTCCGGATGATGCGCACGGTCACTGCCGGCCAGCGCGCCAAGAGCGAGCTCATCCAGGCCAACCTGCGGTTGGTCGTCAGCATTGCCAAGCGCTACAGCGGTCGCGGCATGCAGTTCCTCGATCTCATCCAGGAAGGCAACCTGGGGCTGATGCGGGCGGTCGACAAGTTCGACCACACCAAGGGCTTCAAGTTCTCCACGTATGCCACGTGGTGGATTCGCCAGGCGATCACGCGCAGCATCGCCGACCAGGCGCGCACCATTCGCATTCCGGTACACATGGTCGAAAGCATGAACCGGGTGCTGCGCATGCAGCGCCAGATGCATCAGGAACTGGAGCGCGAGCCCACGCTCGATGAGCTGGCCGATCGTTGTGGCGTGTCGAACGAGCGAATTCGCGAGGTCCTGCGCATTTCGCAGGACCCGCTGTCGCTTGACTCGCCAGTGGGCGAGGAGGACGACAGCAACCTTGCCGACTTCATCGAGGACCTGACGGCAGATGCGCCCGCCGACATGGCGACGAAGCGAATGCTCACCCATGCCGTCGAGCAGGCGTTGGGCGAACTGAGTGAACGCGAGCAGGAAATTGTTCGCATGCGGTTCGGTCTCGACGATGGTCAGGCAAAGACGTTGGAGGATGTGGGCAAGGAGTTCGGTGTGACTCGCGAACGCATCCGCCAGATCGAGGCGAAGACGCTGGCAAAGTTGCGTCACCCAATGCGCAGCCAACGGTTGAAGGAGTTTTTGGAGGAGGAGTAGCAGGCGCTTTTTGCTATCCTCAACTCGCCTTTCCGAGATAGCTCAGCTGGCAGAGCGGCTGACTGTTAATCAGCATGTCGCAGGTTCGAGCCCTGCTCTCGGAGCACAGCGCAACCGGCCCGCGAAAGCGGGCCGGTTGCCGTTTTCGACAGCGGGTCGGGCCGGCGAACTGACGCGCTGTTAGGGCAGCGACCAGCGGTTGTGAAGAAATTGCGCGTCACTTCCTGGCAAGCGCCAAGCCGCTGCGCCGAACTGACGCGCTGTTGGTTCAACGACCTGCGCCGGTGAGGAAGTTGCGCGTCACTTCAGCGAGCTGAAGGGTCGCGGATGCGCCGGTCGCGTTCGCTACCGTGGTGCCGTTCGGGGCGGTAGCTCAGTGGTTAGAGCACGGGACTCATAATCCCTCGGTCGTGGGTTCGATACCCACCCGCCCCACGAGTCTGGAAGACTGGGTCTATGACACCGCTTGGGATTCATCATGTGTCCATCAATGTCACCGATACGGCTTCGTCCGTCGAGTTTTATACGTCGGTGCTTGGGCTGACGGTGCGCGACGATCGGCCTGACTTCTCGTTTGCTGGCGCGTGGCTGGACCTTGCTGGCCAGCAGGTGCATTTGCTGGAGATCGACATGCCCGACGACCGCGGGCAGCATTTCGCAATTGGCGTCGCCGACCTCGACTCGGTCGTGGCTGAGATTCGAGGTCGCGGTGTAACCGTGAGCGACCCGAAGCCAGTCGGTAGCGGCCTGCAGTCGTTCCTTCACGACCCGTCGGGCAACCTGGTCGAACTCAACCAACCCGGTCGCAGCTAGTCGAGTTCTAGAGCAGGCCGATGGCGGGAAGGCCCAGCCGCAGAATAGTCGAGCCGGCTGCGATTCTCACCGGCCACGCATGGACCACCACCGGTGACCAAGGTGCCGGGGTGCCCCATCAGCGAGTCAGAACGCGAATCCGGCGACGTCGAACAGTACGTGGGCGGCTTGCGCGGTGCACTGGGAGCCTTCATCAACTCAAAGAGTTGCCAAGCAGTCCTGCTCGATGTTGTCGAACTCGGTGAAGAAGTCGAACGACTCGTCCAGCGTGTCGACGTCGTGGGCAGCGAAGAAGCCAACGGCCACGCACTCGGCTAGTTCTGGGTCGCCCGTGAGATCCGCTCGGAATTGAATCTCCTGAGCTCTCGCCACATACTGCTGCACGGCCGCCTCGGTTGGCACCGACTGATCGACGGCGGTGCCGGGGTCGCAGACAGTGGCGTAGAGATCGTTGCCGCTGCGACCCACCAGGGCATTGGCTTCGGCAGGGCGGGCCTGCGCCCAGCCGTTGAGGCCATTGGCCAAACGGTCGGCGTCGTCACGGCTGTCGGCGACCAGGTGCACGTCGACACACACTCGACCGTCAAGCACATACGCGGTGTAGCGGTCGTTTCCCCACCCGTCTGAGGTGGTGAGTGCAACATTGAGTGGGAGGCCGGTGGAGAACAACAGGTACGTCGCGAACGGGCCCATCTGGTTGGTGTACTGCACGTCGGCTGCGGCCGGGCCGGGTGGCGCCGAGACCGACTCGAGCGTGTCGCGGCGCAGGTACTTACTGACGGGGAGGCTGATCTGGTCGAGCGCCGCCGGCACATCGGTGGTGAGCGCCTTGGCGACCAACGAGTGGCCCCTTTCGCTGAGGACCTCGATGAACATCGGGCCGACTTGCTGGCCTACGGACCGAATGGCTTGATACGAGACGGGCACGTCGGCTGTGGCGTCAGCCCAGTCGGCGTCGCTCTCGTCGCTTGCCGCGTAGTACTCGTCGATGTCGTCGTCGGACAGATCGGCGACATACAAATCGTGCACCCATACGGCGTGACCGACGCTGATCGCCACCAGCGATTGATACTCCTGCGAGGTCGCGGCCCGTTGAATCTGCTCGAACGTGTGGAACAACTGGTCGTCGAGGGCTTGCGTCAGACGCACGGTCATCCTCGCGCGCAGCAGCGGCGACAGACCAGTCTTCCGGTCCTTGGCGTTGATCACGATCGTGTTCTCTTCGGCCAGCCAGGTGACCGGAATTGGATCGGCGGAGTCGATCGCCTCACGCATCTCCGTCATCGATGCGTCGCCAGCCCACAGGCCCAGTGCCCGACCAACAGCTTCGTCGGTGGCTGCGGCCTTGCGGTCGGCGACAGTCAGCTCGATGGGCTTGGCTTGCACTCGTGCGACGTAGTCGCTCTTCTTGGCGATGTACTCAATCAACACCTGATCGACGAAGTGCTGGCCCGTGGCTTCCTCGACGTAGTCGACCAACGGCGCAACGTTGTCGGGCCACGTTGGTGCGTTCGCATCGGCTGAAAATGGTGCCCACCGCTGCAGGCCCCAGGCACCGGCGCCTACGGCCGCCAGCGCGGTGACCATCACAAACCCTGTCCACGTCCGCCGACGGGTTGTTTGACGCGCCATTGGCGGGATCAGTCGTCTTGATGCTCGATGGCGTCGAGGAACGCTTCGACGTCTTCGTCTTCACCGCCGACGAGCCAGATAACCAGCTCTTCGTCATTGCCTTCTTCGTCTTCATCGCGCCAGGGCAACATGCCTTCGACGCTGTACCGGTCGACGGTGATGTCTTCGTCGCTGTCATCTCCCACGGGGGCAACAACGGCCAGCTCGACCTCCGCGTCGGGCGGCTGGTCCTTCAGCATGTCGATCAGTTCACTCACTCGCATTGGGGTGCCTTTCGGGTCAGTCGTTCGTGGGCAAGTCGTTGTTGGGCTAGTCGTCGCCGGCTAGTCGTCGCCGAGCCAGTGGCTCGCACAGTCGAGCAGGAACAAGCTGACATCGCGGCACTTGTCGAGTGTGTCGCAAAAGACCTTGTCGTCAGCCAAGTACACCTCGGCGAGATCGACAGGGATGCGCGCCAGGATGGAGAGGCTGCGCTCGGGGGCATCGGTCACGCTGGCGAAGGAATCGATGGCTGACACCTCCAGCGGCAGCGAGACGCCTCCCACGCCGGCAAGTTCGGTGGCCAGCACCAGCAGATCGGGTGGGTGCGGCAGCGGCGGCAGCGTCCAGGTGAAGATCAGCGGGAACATGAAACCGGTGGGCGGGTCGCCGTCGGGGTCGTCGAGCTTGACCACTTCGTCTTCGAAGCCCAGCAGCGCCCGCGGATCCACCTCGAGCGACAGGTGCAGGTCAATGGGGCCACTGCACGCTTCCTCAGGGTGCAGGTCGACCTCCCACAGCTGGCGCAGCGAGTACGTTTCCACGAAGTGGCGCTCGTCATGCACATGAAACCCGTGGTCGACCGCGTGGCCCTTCAGGTCGGCCACGAAACCGGCGACATCGATGACGGCCACGATGGTCCTTCCAGGGAGCAACAGTGAGGGGTGGTGCGGTGAGGCTGCCAGCGACACTACCGTGCGAAGCCGATGAACCCTGATCGTTTGAGCCTGCTGCACGATGTGGCCGATGCGGTGGCTGCTGCCTTCGCCGAGGTGCGTGACTTCGGCCCCTCTGGTGAGCGCGACGGTCAATACGCACTCGATGTCGTGGCGAATGATGCGGCGCTGCGGGTGCTGCGTCGGGCCGGCGTGGGGG
>JAYUCY010000057.1:0-22182 GCA_043740085.1 Ilumatobacteraceae bacterium | reverse complement strand
GTCAGACAAGCCAGATGTGGGTTACGGCGTCGGGGACTTCGCTGCCGACGTCGTTCCGCTGCTCGACGCCCTTGGCATCGAACGGGCAGTCCTGACGGGCCATTCGGGTTCGTGCCTCGTGGTTCGAAGGGTTGCACTCGACTACCCGGATCGGGTTGCAGGACTGATCCTCGAAGCGTCTCCGACGGTGCTTCGCAACGATGCGAAGCTGTGTACCTTCGTCGAATCGGTCGTTGCTCATCTGGAAGACCCGATCAGCCCAGACTTTGGCCGCTCTTTCGTGGCCGATACGTCATCCGAGAACCTCGCGCCCGAGCTGATCGATCTTCTCGTCGATGAACTCCTGATGGTCCCGGCCAGCGTCTGGAAGGAGACGTTCGCCGGGCTCCTCCAGTACGACGACATGACCGAGCTCTCGCGCATCGGGGCGCCGACGCTCCTGCTGTGGGGCGACGCCGATGCGTTGATTTCCCGGGACATGCAGGACCATCTCGCACGCTCGATTTCCGATGCTGAACTCGTTGTCTATCCCGGTGCCGGCCACACCCCGCGCTGGGACGATCCTGTGCGCTTCAGCAGCGACCTAGTGACGTTCGTACATCGGGTCGAGAGCATGGGCGAGGCCGACCAGGGCCGACGCAGCCGACGTTGTCGAATCGACAACGTCGGAGTGGACCTTATGGGACGGCTTTCGAACCCCACGGAAGCGTTCAGTCACGTGACGGATTCGCTACATGACACCTGAGTCGACAAGAGCGCGCCGGCGACAACGACCCCCGATCATCCGGTCGACAGGTGCAGCACCGGCTGACACCTCGCGAGGTCGATGGATCAGGCTCGGGGTGTGAGCGAACGACACTGCTTCGATCGCCGTGAACAACTCATCGAGCCACTGCCGTTGATGGTTCCACAACAGCGGTGCCACCACGAGTTCGGCGCGCTGGCGGAGCACGCGCATGCGGTCCAGAGATGTGGTCGCCACACTCGTGGCGACGTCGGGAGCCGCTGATGTGGCGAGCTCACCCAGGAACCGACCGACATCGTCCAGAAGCCGCTCTCGCCCGCGTCGCTGGAGCGAGCCCAGCGCTCGACGACTCGTTACTACTCCGCGCAACATTCGATGCACAGTGAACGACTCGTCCACGTGCACCGGGACCGGAACGGACACTCGACCTGCGAGATGCGTCAGCAGCCTCGCCTCGCCGCGAAGCGACTCCATCGCGTGATCGTCGCGGGGAAACCGCGCCACGAGCTCCTCGTCGAGAATCACCACGACGTGCTGCAACCCGTCGGTCACCAAACGCGCTCGGCGCACCTCTGAGACCGCGCCCGAACCGACAACGCGTGCAACGAGGTCCGTAAGTAGGGACGCGCCGGGGCCGGCTCCGTCAGATCGGAGTTCAGCCATAGTGGTAGCGAGCCTGCAGGATCAGGATGTCGTCGCTTTCGACGAGATACACAAGCCGGTGTTTCTCGTCGATACGGCGCGACCAGCCACCGGCCAGCGCATGACGGAGTTGCTCGGGCTTCCCGATCCCCGCGAAGGGATCACGGGCGACGTCATCGAGCAGGCGATTGATGCGCTTCAACGTCGCCCGGTCTGTCGTCTGCCAGAAGGTGTAGTCCTCCCACCCATGGGTCGTGAAGACGAACATCATCGGTCGAGTTCGTGCTGCTGCAGCTTGCCGAAACGGGCATGCTCCAAGCTCTCCAGGAGGCGCCGAACGTTGACCGGCGACCGTAGGAGGTAGGCGGTCTCCTCGAGAGCCCTGTAATCGTCGATGCCGATGAGCACTGCGTCACCGCGCCTGGAGGTGATCTCCACCGGGGTGCGATCCTGGTTGACCTGCTCGATCAGCGGGAAGAGGTTCCTGCGTGCTTCGCTCGCGGTGATGGCCCATGACGGGCACCTTTCCAAGTCGTACGTGATATGGAACCACTTTGCGAGGCACGGCACCCGGAAACGCTCGCCGGCACAGCACGCTCGTAAATCACCATCGGCCGCTCCGGCTGTTGTCATCCCCACAACGACGAGTGGGCGCATATGGGACGGCTTTCAAACCCCACTCACCGACCAGTACAACGCCGCCGCGGCCGCGCTTGTCGACACTCCTGCACCTGGGTGCATCGATTTCCACCTGAGCGCAGACACCCGTCGACACCAGCCGCATCAACGTATTCGAGCAGTGGGAGTCAGCCGCAGCAGTCGAGTCGTTCCATCGTGGAAGTCGCTCGACCACGAGAATCAACAGCAGCAGCGCTGCTCTGCATGGAAGAGTTAGCGCGGCTCGGTGGCACCACGTGCGTATCGGCGCAGGATGCGGCGTCCGAGACTTGTTTTGTGTACTTCGTCGGCGCCGTCGTAGATGCGGGCGGCACGTTCGTTGCGGTACCAGTAGGCCAGGATCGTGTCGTCGGTGACGCCGAGCGCGCCGTGCACCTGGATCGCGGTATCGACGGCTTTCAGCATGGTGTTGGCGACCCTGAACTTGATCGCCGAGATCTCGTCGCGGGCGGCACTCGCCCCGTGACGGTCGATCATCCACGCCGCGTGCAGCGTCTGTAGTCGTACGCCGCGGATTTCGGCCTCCAGTTCCGCAGCCCAGTGTTGAATGACCTGCTGATCGGCAAGGGTGCCACCATCGACGTCGATCACCCGCTCGTTGGCGCGGGCGCACATCATGTCAAAGGCGCGTGCAGCAATACCCAGCCAGCGCATGCAGTGGTGGATGCGCCCAGGCCCGAGGCGATCCTGGGCGATGAGAAACCCGCTGCCCTCGGGCCCGAGCAGGTTCGCCCGAGGGACCCTGCACGACTGGTAGATCACCTCTGCGTGGCTGGCGTGGCCCGACCCGGAGTGGCCCATGACGCTGACGTTGCGCACCAGGTTGAAGCCAGGGGTGTCGGTGGGAACGATGATCATGCTGGCCCGTTGATGAGGGGGCGCACCGGGGTTGGTGACCGCCATGACAATCGCGAACTCGGCGCCGTCGGCTGATGAGGTGAACCACTTCTGGCCGTTGATGACGTAGTCGTCACCATCGGTCACCGCCGTCGTAGCGAGCAGGACGGGGTTCGAGCCGGCGGTCTCGGGTTCAGTCATCGAGAAGCAACTGCGTATCTCGCCAACGACCAGCGGGCGCAGGAAGCGCTCGCGCTGGTCCTCGGTGGCGTACTTGTGAAGGATCTCGATGTTGCCTGCGTCGGGCGCCTGTGTGCCGAACACCGTCATGCCAAGCGGGCTGCGGCCGACTGCTTCGGCGAACAACCCGTGATCCACCATCGACAGGCCGAGACCGCCGTACTCGACCGGGTGGTTCGGTGCCCACAAGCCCATCTGCTTGACCCTTGCCTGAGCGGCCTGCACGCCGGCTTCCAATGTTGCTGGGTCGCCGTGCAACAACTCGCCTTCGAGCGGGATCACCTCGCGATCCATGAATTCGCGGATCATCGCGAGCATTGTTGACATCTTGTCGGACAACTCGAAGTCCATGGCGCCTCTCGGGTTCAGGCCTACGCTACGGAGGCCGCGTCGCCGTGGCCAGGGCAATTGGTCCTTTCGTCGATTCGTCCGCATCGCGGCAGTGCGACACGAGTTGACCCGGAGCGGTGGTGGCGCTGTGTTGGTTCGCGCTCGGCTTGTGTCGTGGTGTCAGGCGATCAGGAGGCGTTGGTCAGTCGGGTTTCGTATTCGGTGGCGAGGTCGCTGAGTGCTTGGCTGCAGTCTCCGGTGAATGATGAGCCGTGCATCAGTGCGAGTGCGATTGGTTTGAGGTCGGCGAGTTTGCGGATGGTTGGAGCGGTGTTCGGGGTGAGGCAGGTCGCACCGAAGACATCCTCGGCGAACGCAGCCAGCGTGACGATGTCGTCGCTGGTGGTGGCGGGGCCGTTGCCGAGATGGGTGAACAGATCGCCACAGAGCAGGGTGCGCGTGGTCTGGTCGAAGAGTACGCGTGCTTCCCAGCCGTGCGGCACGTGAGGCGTGTCGATGTGGACAATGCTGTGCCGCCCGAGTTCGATGACTTGACCGTCGGCCAATGGCAGCGGGGCGCGGTCAGCGAGGTCGTTGAGCGACACCATGCATCCGAGTTCGCCGTGGGCGACTTGGGCCTCGGGGGCCGCGTCGAGGAACAGGTTCATCGAGCCACACTCGTCTGCTTCGACGTGACCGAAGGTGATCCAGCGGAGTGTGTGGAGGGGCAGCACCGTTGCAATCGCTTCGGACACGAGGGGGAACATTGCTCGCGGGCCGGTGTGGAACAGCATTGGCTGCTCGTCGTCGATGAGGAACTGGTTGAATGTGAAGCCGGTGGGGCCGACGTCGGGAACGAAGGTCGAGAGGCGATAGATGCCGTCGGCGATCTCGTTGACAGTGGTTTCCATGGTGTGTCCTTTGTTGTGTCGTGCGAAGTGTTGGTTGAGGTCAGAGCGGAAGCGGGTGGCGCAGGATGCCGTCGCCGTGGCCGCGCTCGGCCAGGATCGTGACGAAGTCGATTGCGTCCATGTGCAGGTGCTCTCCGCCGGCGCCGGCGGTGTAGCGACCGCCGGCGGGGCCGTCGAGTTCGAGCGTGAACGGCTCACCGTGGGTTGCTGCCCATTCGGCGATGAGCTCGGCGGTTGTCAGCTGGGAGCGCTCGCGGACCTGTAGTTCGTTCATGCCGTCCTCGCGGTGCTTGATCCTCGGGATGGTCGTCACGTTCAGCGCGGTTGTCTGGTTCATCGCTGCTTCTCCGTTGCTGGTTGGCGTGGTTTCGGGGCACGTTTGGTGGAAGTTGCGTTACGCCGGTCCACATCGGCGAGGAACATCGCGACGGCTGGACCCGCGAGGCGGACCCAGCGGTCTCCGCCAGGATCGTTGGCCACCTGTTGATCGCACAGGCCGGCCCCGAGCGCGCTGAACATGTCAAGGTTCTCGGTCTGTGAGACGCCCGCAGCGGCCAGCAGGTCCCCCGTGATCTGGATGAACTCGAGGGCCAGCGCGTACGACGCGGGCGACGGTTCGAACCCGGGGATGGTCCGCTGGAACAACAGCTGGAAGCGAACGATGTCCTCGGTCGCGAACTGCACCATCATGCGAACGAAGTCCACGAGCGCTCGTCGCGGCTGCTTCTTCGAGGGGCGCGCCCGAACCTCATCGAGGAGCTGTCGATAACCGTCGGCGAACATCGCGTCGTAGAGAGCGAGCTTGGAATCGAAGTACGCGTACAGCGAGGGCTGGCGGAGATCGACTTGGTCCGCAAGATCGCGAAGCGAGATCACGGCCAGTCCGTCACGGTGGGCCAGGAACCACGCCTCCGCGAGGATCCTCGCCAGCTTCTCCTCCCGGCGTTGCGCACGCCTGTCGGTTGTCGTTGCCTCGATAGTCGTCATCCATGCTCCAATGTGTTGCCCGATTCATCGGCGACCTATCATCGATAGAGTATCTATCAGCGATCGATAACCTATGGCTGATAGTCGCATAACCCAAGCGATATGTCAAGCAGGTACGGAGTCGCCCATCGTCTCAACCAGCGCCACACGGCTGACATCGACTTCGCCGAAGCGTCACAACCCCGGTTGGCGGCTGAACGACCGGGTCCCATGAGGCGAGGCCGCTGCTGAGCAGGTTGACCGGGCCGAGGTTGTCACAAGCATCGAAGCGCCCGATCGCCTCGCTCGTTGTCCAGGTCCGGCCTGGTCCGGCTTGGAGCGGCTAGGAGGCGGCTGCGCGGGGGCCGGCAGGGGCATGATCGGTTGCGTCGGCGATACGGCGGTCGAGGTCGTCGGCGAGGTCGCACAAAGCCACGCGACAGTCGCCGGTGAACACTGGGCCGTGCATGAGCGCCAAAGCGTCGACGTCGAGCTCGGCGAGGTGACGGACGATCGCCGCGCTGCCGGGGTGCAGCGAATACGACGGAAAGCCGTCCTCTGCCTCGACGGCTGGACCCACGATGTCAGCTGAGGTCATCGGATCGGGGCAGCCCATCTGACTGAAGAGGTCACCGCAGAACAACGTGCGGGTGGTCTCGTCGTAGAGGAGACCGGCCTCCCAACCGTGCGGGAGGTGCGGGGTGTCGATCCAGCGCATCCGGTGACCGCCGATGTCGAGCACCTCGCCGTCGTCGAGCGGCCGGGGCGGGCGGTCGGCGAGGTCGGAGATGCTCACCATACAGCCGACGCTTCCCTGCACGACGGTGGCACGGGGTGCCGAGGCGAGCCAGTTGTTCATCGAACCGCACTCGTCGGCCTCGACGTGGCCGAAGCCGATCCAACGCACCGAATCGAGCGGCATGACGCGAGCGGCGGCCTCGGACACGAGCGGGAACAAGCCGCGCATTCCGGTGTGGAACAGCAGCGGCTCGCTGCCGCCAACGAGGTATTGGTTGAGCGAGAAGTCCATCTCGGCGAGGTAGGTCGTGAGCTGGTGGATGCCAGGTCCGACCTCGGTGACGCGGGTCTCCATTAGTTCGTTGCCTTTCGTGTGTTGGCGGTGATCAGCCACGCCGAGGCGCCGAAGCGGACCCCGTCACTGGTCTGGTGGTCGACGAGCGTGCGGTACAGCGCGTCGAGGGCTGCTCGAGTGTCTGCGTCGCCGAGGTCGTGGGTGAGTCCCCTCGTGATGCCGAAGTCACGGACGAACGCGAAGGCGTCGTCGGCGTCAGCCCCGAGCACGATCGGGTCATCGATGGCCGTAAAATCGAAGTCGACGAATCCTGCGGCGGCGAGGATGGCCTCGGTCTGGTGACGGTCGGCTAGCCCAAAGGGCCCTGGTGCTCCAGATGGTGGTGTCGGTAGATCGCGGCCGAGGGCCAGTGCCCCGCGGATGGCGCTCAGCCACTCGTTTCGGGTGAGCTCGCGCCAGGCGAGCAGGGCAAGGTGGCCGCCGGGGTGCAGCGACTGCCCGACGTTGGCGAATGCGGCCACGGGATCGGCGAAGAACATCGCGCCGAAGCTGCTGATGGCCACGTCGAAGTCGGCACCGAACGGGTGCACCTGCGCATCGGCCTGCTCGAAGCGCACGTTGCCGAGCCCCTCGGCTTCGGCGGTGACCCGAGCCCGCTCGAGCATGCGCGCCGACAGGTCGACCCCCAGGGCCGATCCCAACACGGCCAGGCGGGCCGCGCCCCGGGTCGATTTGCCAGTGCCACAGCCGATGTCAAGCACCGAATCGCCGCTGCCGATCGCCGCTGCATCGAGCAGGGCCTGGCCCTGCGCGACACCGACGCGCTCGTAGCGGTCGGCGTGCTCGGCCCAGTGGTCACCCTCAGGTCCGTCCCAAGCTGCTGCCATGTCAACGTTCGCGATTGTCATGTGCACCTTTCGGGTCCATCGTGATGATATACTCCAAACTGGAGGAAATCAATGGCCAAGAAGCTGACGACCACCTCGTACGCGATCCTCGGGCTGCTGGCCCTGCGGCCGTGGTCGACCTACGAGCTCGCCGAGCAGATGCGGCGGTCGCTCGGCCTGTTCTGGCCCCGAGCGTCGAGTGGGATCTACGAGGAACCCAAGAAGCTCGTCGCGCTCGGCCTGGCCACCGCGACAGCCGAGCAAGTCGGCCAGCGCCCACGCACCAGCTACTCGATCACGCCCAACGGGCGGCGCGCCCTCGCGGCGTGGGTGCCGACCCAGGGCGCCGGACCGGTGGTCGCGTTCGAACAGCTCGTGAAGATCTTCTTCGCCGAGCACGCCGGCAAGGCGGACCTGCTGGCCACGCTCCACGGCGTACGAGTCGACCTGGAGGACCGGGCAGCGGCCACCGCCGGCATCCCCACCGAGTACCTCGAAGGCCGAGGCGGCTACCCCCAACGTCTGCCCTGGCTAATCCTCGCCGGCAAGTTCCTCGATGAGATCGACCAGGCCGTCGACCGCTGGGCGCAATGGGCGATCGACGTCGTCAACGACTGGCCCGACGACCTCAACGCCGCCAAGCCCGACCGGGAAGCCCTCCAGGAGATGGCCCACAACGCCAAAGCCTTCGTCGAACGAGCAGCGACGCGACGCGTGGCCAACTGACGCTGACCTGTCGTCCGGCTGAGCGAAGTCCTACAAGCCCGCCCAGCATTCCTCGGCCGCTTGTCATACACCGGAGCCGCGATGTAGTCGAGGTCGCCCGGGGTACTCCGGGAGTCGACCCAGGTAACCTCAACCGACGCCACCCAGCATGACAACACCGGTAGACCTTATGGGACGGCTTTCAAACCCTCCCGAACAGTTGAAACACCTGGTAGAGAGGGATGCTGCGAAGCCCAAACGTGACAAGAAGTGTCCGTCGCTGAGGCCGAGAGTCGTCGCGACGGCCGCCACAAGGGCCTCCTCGGAGGAAACGGGACGGCTTTCAAACCCCACTCCCCGGCCAGTGCAGCGTCGCCTCGGCCGCGCTGAGATCGACACCATTATCAGCAACTATCAAGCCGGACACTCGCTCCGGGCGATCGCCAAACTCCTCGGCATCCACCACCACACCATCGCTGCTCACCTCCAGCGACACGGGATCGCGCGTCGACTCAACCAGCGCGAGATGACCGACATCGTCGAAACGTCACGACGATACGCAGCAGGCGACTCTCTCGCGGCGGCCACCGATCGCAAGACGGTTCAATCACCGACGGGCTCGCGAACTCAGCTGACACTGCACGGAGCAGACGTCAAGCGCGCAGCGGCGAAGGGTGTCGTGTAGGGCACGCACTCGTTTTGGGTACTGGGGAGCCCCGCCCTGGCCATGGCCCTACGAGGTGGACGGTGACGCGCTGTGCTGGTCGTTCTCGATGGAATCCAGGGCAGCCCATCAGCCAATGACCATCACGACCGGTTGCACGAAGAATCGTACACACCCCATCGCCGCGCCGGCGCCTGGCACGAAGTCGTTAGTGAACCACCACTGAATGCTGAGCGAGGAGGCATCGATGTCCCTCAGTGCGAGCCTTCCCGTTTGAGCAGGAGTTGGAGGTAGCCGTCGAGTGACGCGGAGGCGCCTCCCCCGGCCAACTCCCCCTCGTCGTTCGTGATCATCAGGTCGGCGGACCCCGAGTGTGCCGACCCCTTGCCCCACGGGATGTCGATCGTGTACGGCTCGGGGAACCACAGGACGTGTAAGCCGGCATCAAATCCGCCGGACAGGACCTTGACGAGTGAGAGCTGTATGTGGAACAGGTGGCCGTCGAAGGTCCCGCTGACCCTGAACTCCTCGTAGTCTGCCGCTATCTCGCTTGGAATCGCCCCCACCGTGCATATAGGCGGCGAGGAGGGTGTCGCGTCTCCCCGGCCACTCACCACACCGTCGGTGGCGGTGATTGACAGGAGAATTTCCCAGTGCTGCCGACACGAATTGCTGCCGAGGACGCTGGTCGCCGTGCCAACCGTGTTCGCCTCGAGGACCGCGTCCCAGGCGGCCTGATACGTGTAGGCCTGTCGGCCGGCACCTTCGCTTTCAGCCCGGATGACAAGGAGCTCGTCGTCACGGGCAATTCTGATGGCATCGCGGTGGCGTTCGACACTGCCAGTGGCGCCGAGATCGCCCGCCTGGCCGGCAAGGCGCCGGAGGTGTCGTTCTTCACGAACCAGATCTGGCAGACGGCGGGGCTCGCGTTCCTCGATGAACATCATCTTGCTATTGGTTCGGTAGCGGACACCATCACCATCGTCGATCCCGCAACGCTCAAGTCGATCGGCAACCCGATCAAGGTTCCTCCGAACAGCGCGAAGGAATTGTTCGCGTTGGACGGCGGGACGGGCTTGTTGAGCTCGGGCCGCAACGGCGTCGAGCGGGTCGAGGTCGCCACGGGCAAGGTCGTGTGGCAGCTCGACACCCAGGACATCACCGAGGCCGGTTGTTCGCGCCTCGCAGTGGTCCCGGAGCGAGAGCACTTCTATTGCGGTGACGGGTCCGGGCGTCTCGAGGAGCGCAGCATCCGCGACGGGTCTCGCTCGCGCGAACTCGACGAGCAGAACGGCGCGGCTGGCAGCCGGTGGCCGACTCGACACGGTACGGAGCTGGTCAGCTTCGGGAGCAGCGAACGTGTCGTGTCACGCTGGCGGCTCGATGGCAGCGGGCCGATCACTCGCCGGGTCGCCCCGGGTCTCACCCCCTTGCAATACAGTCCGAGCGGCACATCCCTGATCTCGAGGCTGCCCGTCCCCGGCTCGATCAACGACCCCGTCGACGGTGCCTGGGTGCTGCTTGATCCCTCGACCGGTCGCATCACCCAGCGCCTCGGTGCGTTCAATCCCGCGTTCTGGAACACCGACAACGAACTCGGTGGTGTGATCATCACCGCCCAGGGCCTGCAGCAGGGCGCCTACTATCGACTCGACGCTCACAGGATCCTCCCCATCGACCTGACCTTCACGCGGCGGATCACCCACAACGTCACCAACGCCGGCCAACCAAGATTGTGGCTGGCACTGCTGAACGACGACGGCACCTTTGACATCTGGACGCTCGAACGCCGCCCCTCAGCCCGTCGCATCGGACCAGTCGTCACCGTGAAATCACTCGTCGGGCTGGGCGGCAGCCCGGACGGGCACCACTTCGCGGTGACCACCACCACCGGAGTGCAGGTCTACGACAGCGACACCGGCGCCGAGACCGCGCGCATCGACAACCGGCCCGACCTGCGCGGCGTCTACTTCGTCGACAACAACCTGCTCGCCGTCAGCTCGCTCGGAGGCGAGTTGACGCTGTACGACGTCGACACCCTCACCCCTGTACGTACCCTCAACGGCAGCCGTGGCTTCGTCCAAGATGTCCAACCGACGCTGGACGGTTCGATGATCGCCGTCGATGGCGGCGACCGGACCGTGCAGCTCATCGACGTCGCCACCGGGACCCCGGTTGGCGGCGCCATCACCATGTCCAACGCCGAATGGAACGGTGACGCCCTACAGCTCCAGGGCCGAGAACTGGCGGTTGGTGGCGGGACGCCTGACGGAATCGCCATCTGGGACCTCGATCCGCAGCACTGGATCAACGCCGCCTGTCATCTCGCAGGGCGCAACCTCACCACGGCCGAGTGGGATACCTACCTCGGCTCACTCGCCGACTATCACGCCACCTGCCCGTGAGCGCGGCTCGAGTCCTCACCGTCGGAATCCAGACCGGCGTTACCGACCTGTGACACAGCGTGTTTGTTGGCGAATCGCAATCGCGATGCCGGACGCTCATAGGGTTGACCAACTTCGCCAGTGGAACCTCCAACCGGAATCGTCGATGGATGGTGTTTGGTCGTCGGCTGGGCCGAAGGCGCGAAGGAACTCGTTGGTTGTTTCGCGTCGGAGTTGTTCGGTGGTGTCGTTGCAAGCGACCACCAGCAGGTCGTCGATCACGTACGTTTTCGGTGTGTATCCGAACCGCTGTTTGAGTTCGTGGCGCGCGGCCATGGATACCGCAAGCCCGCCGATGCCGGGGACAGCAGGGGGCCAACGACCCGTCTAGATCGCTGCTGGACACGCCACTCCCACCCCGGTCGGTGCAGGCTCTAGTCCGTGCCTCAACGCGGATCTAGTGATTGTGGGCGATGCTTGATTCGAAGGTGTTGAGGCGCCGAACGAAGCGGTCGGGGTCGACGAGGTGGAGAAGGTGGCCCAGCCCGTCCCAGACCTCGAGCGCGGAGTGAGGGATCAAACCAACCGCAGCGCGGGACGGTGCACTCGGCTCTGAACCGTATATAGCGAGGTAAGGGCATGTGATCGCGGCCAGCGCACCGTCGAGAAGTGGTTGCATAGCGTCGGCGTTGCCATCCAATAGATCTGCCCAGAGCGCGACAACGACATCGCGTCGCGGCTTCACCTCAGCAAGCAACTCAGTTCGGCGTGGCTCAGGGATGAGATCAATACGCAGCTGATTGGCGAATTCGGCGAAGGCCTCGTCGAAACGCTCGTCGCGGAATCGTGTGAGGTCGGAACCCATCATCTCGACGACACTGCCGAGGTGCAGCGGTTGATCAATGTTCACGACGCCGAGCGCCCCATGAACAGCGGCATAAATTGTGGCTGTCATTCCGCCGAGGGAGTGCCCGACAAGCAGCACAGGTGCCAGCCCGAGTTCCTCCACGATGTTGTGGACGGCCGCAGCCATCTCCACAGCCCCGTACGGTCCGTCGGGACTTTCGCCGTGGCCGGGCAGGTCGACGCTGATGCAACGGTGGTCATGCTCCATCCGCGACACGATGGGATTCCACGTCCGCTTGGAGACCGTGATCCCATGAAGGAAGACCACGGCACTACCTTCTCCGCGATCTTCGAATGCCAGTTGCACCACGAGCAATAATCTAGTCGATTGACAAATTCCGATCGCTGCTGGGCCCCTCCGACGACGACGGTGGTGCTCATGGTCGAGGTGGCTCCAGAACTACGGGGCGGCGTCAGTCGAGTGCGGCGAGGATCTCGTCGCCGTGCTTAGCTATCCCCAAGTGGCCAACGTCGGGCCATGTGACCACAACGCACTGGCGAAGGCGTTGCGCGGTGACGTCCACGTGCTCGGCCGTCACAATGTGGTCTTGTTCGCCGTGCCAGATCTGCACCGGCATCTCGATGGTGTCAAGTCGGAAGCCCCAAGGCAGCCAACACCCCCGGACGCTGTGTTCAACTTCCCGCGTCGAGGATTGGGAACGACAGCGGGCACGACGTGGCGAGCGCCTCCTGTGTCGCTGGGTCGACCGCGGTCAGGAACGTTGAGTGAAAGCGGTTGATCATGTTGGACAACCCCACCGTGAAGCAGATCTCGATGATCTGCTTCTCGTCGAAGTGCTCGCGCAGCGCTGCGTATGTCGCGTCGTCGATGGCCTCGGCGCGTGTGGATTTCTGCGCATACCGTACGATCGCAGCCTCGTCCGGTTCGTAGAGGCCCTCAGGTAGCGGATCGTCGCCGAGGTGAGCCAGTTTGTCCTCGGTCAATCCCGCAGCTCGACCGAGCAGCACGTGGGTGGGAATTCAATAGTGGCAGTCATTCGTCAGCGATGCAGTCAAGTAGGCAAGCTCGCGCTGCGCCGGTGTCATTGAATTGTTGAAGTAGACGACCGTCCCGAATTCGACCATCTTCTGCAGCGCCGCCGGGTGATTCGCTACGGCGCGATACACGTTCGGAGGCACGGCGCGACCGCGTTGACCTGTGACCTGACGAAGGACCTGCGCCGCCAGAGCATCGGTGCCCGACGAGTCCGGATCGACAAGTGGAAGGCGAGCCATCGCGAAGGATTATAGCGGAGCGCCAAGCGGCCAGTTCTCGGGCTGGATCAGATCGTCGATCTGATGCTTCTGCGTGATCGGCACCATTTCGTCGATCACGCGGCAATGCACCGTCCACCACCCGGCGATCGGGGAACATTCCTGGAGGAGTTCGGCCGTGTCGAGCCTCCCCGAACCCGGCCGCATCCCAATCCAGGGGTCGCATCCAGCCCGCGTGGTACGCGCGAAGAGCAGTCCATGTACCCCAGGTCTTCGCGCAAGCCAAGGCGCTCCTCTCGATCCACGGCGTCGCGCTGCACCTACGTTCCCTGCCCGAAGCGCATGTTGAGTAACGCGTCGGGGTCGGCGCCGTGTGCTGAGCGGTCGGCGTAAGCATTCCCGGTCGAAGTCCCGCTGCGCAGGGACCTACAGTCGTGCGCACCGAACGCAACGTACGGCCCCAGCGCGAGGTCGAGGAGACGATGATGGATCGCAGACATTTGGTCGGCGCGGTGCTCGCAATGTTCGTTGCGGCCATTTCGTCGTGCTCGGCTGACTCACGTTCGGCCAGCGAGGCATCGAGTCGGTCCGATCCAAGCACGAAGCCCGCTGTGACGCCGAGCTCAGCGGCGACCTCGACCACTGGGACGACTGCCGAGACGACCGTTGGTCGCGCAACGGACCCACGGTACGCCGGCTTTGGCGCGTGTCCGGAACCTCGACCGTTCAGTCTCCCCTGGTTGTGTGCGACGTTGAACGTTCCGGTCGACCGCGCCGACGCGTCGGCCGGCACGATTTCGCTCGCCGTGTACGCCTTGGAGCACACGAACCAGTCGGCAACCGCGCAAGAACCTCTTTTCACCACGCCGGGCGGACCCGGATACCCAGGCTTCGCGAACTACGGCCTCTGGGCGTTGCAGAAACAGATGGGCGAACACCACGACATCGTCACCATCGACCCGCGGGGTACCGGCCATTCGGGGGCGATCGATTGCGCGGACCTACAGAACGACACCACACCGTTTGCCTCGATGAGTGCGACACAGTCTGCGCAGTTGCCAATCATCGTCGGAGCGTGTGGTGCAACGCTCGGGGCGGCCTCGGACCGGTACGGTGCCGTGGACCGCGCAGCCGACGTCGAAGACGTTCGCAAGATGCTCGGCTATGACACCATCGACTACTACGGCGGATCGTTTGGGTCAGTCGACGTTCAGGCGTACACCGGCCGCTACGCGGCGCATCTGCACGCCGTCGTTCTGGACTCCGGCTTCGAGGTGACAGCCGGCGACGCCGATTACGGAGCCTTCTTCGGCGTCAGCATCCCTCGGGCAAACCTGAACGTCGTCGCGCTGGCGTGTTCACGCGACATTACATGCCACAAAGCTGACCCGGATCCGGCAACCACACTTGCTGATTTAGTGGGGCTCGTCAGAGACCACCCCATCAACGGGCCCAAGGGTCCAGTTTCTGTGCCGTCATCGGCGCCCGATGACTTTCCCGGTGTCAACGAGGCGACGTTGGCGTCGTTGATCTCGGGCGCTGATCCAGTGGAGCTCGTTGCGGCCGCCGACGCCGCTCGCGATGGCAACCCCGCCCCATTGTTGGGAATGGTTCAAGCACCGCCAGGTCCATCCGAGTCGCTCGCGGACGACTCGATCGGCGACAACATGGCAGGCAATTGCACCGACTATGACACGCCCTGGGATCGATCCGACCCCGAAGACGTCCGCCTCCGCAAGCTCATGGCCGCCGAGGATGCCCTGCCCGACGACGCATTCGAACCCTTCTCCAAGCAAGCCTGGTTCGCCAACAATCCGCCCGACATCTGCATTGCCTGGCCCGCCCCGAAACGTTACGAGGCTGTCGCACCGTCTGGAGCCCACAGCGCCGTCCCCGCGCTCGTCCTCTCTGGCGATATGGACCGTGTCATACCCACGTTCGTGTCAAAGGAACTGCTCCACACGTTCACAAACGCCACCGTCCTCACGGTCGCCGGAGCCGGCCACCAGACGCTGGCGTTCGGCAACTGTGCCGCAACGATCGCCGCCCGGTTCTTCGAGACGCTTACAACCGGCGACGCCTCGTGCGTCGAGGACCCCCAAGCGTCTCGATGAGAGTGTTCGATCGTCGGCGATGCGCAGCGAGGGAACGAGCGACCCTCAGGCCAACACTTGATGGATCGCCAGCACGATTTGAATCGCCCCGGGTTTGGTGACTGCTCTTGTGTGCCCTGGGTTTCGCGCGTTCAGCTTGCTTGATCACGGGCGGCGGTTTCGGCGTGGCGGCGCTCGTATTCGATCGGGCTGAGCATCCCGATCGATGAGTGTCGTCGCTGCCAGTTGTGGAAGATTTCAAGGTACTCGAAGAGGCGCTGTTGCGTTGTTCGTTCAGGGCTCGCGTGAGACCACATCCGTGCTGGTGCAGTCAGATCGCGTTGGCGAGTTCGTCGAACGCGGCAGCACAGCGAAGACGGTCGGCGAGGGCGTCGACACCGAGTTTGTAGTGGCCGCGACGCACGTTCTGGATGAACGCATGACCCGTGATGATCACGGTCGCGGTTCGGTCGGTCTTCAAGCCGCCCATCGGCCGCAGTCTCGCTTTCAACCGGCCGTGATCGCACTCGACCCGATTGTTCGCATACTTGATCGTGTTGTGTAACGCCTGGGGCAGCAACTCTTCGATCACATTCGCGAGCGGCGCCGCGCGGTCGGTGACGACTTCTTCTGGTTCGCCGTGCGCCGCGATCGCTGTCGTGAAGAACGTGCGCGCCGCGGCGACGTCGCGGCGAACCGACACGTACACGTCGATGACCTGGCCGAATCCGTCGACCGCCCGGTACACGTAGCGCCACACACCGGCAACCTTGACGTAGGTCTCGTCGACGAACCAGCGTCGCCCGACAGCATGGCGACATGGTCTGGCGGCCTCGACGAGCAAAGGAGTGAACCGTTGCACCCAACGGGCAGGGTGACGTGATCAACCTCGATGCCGCGTTCCTCGAGCAATTCTTCGAGGTCACGAAACGACAATCCGAACCGGAGCTACCAGCGCACCGCCAACAGGATCACTCCGGCGGGAACCGAAACCCAGTGAACGCGGAGGACAACGTGGCGGGCTGCGCGACACAACGACAACGTTTCATCGGCACACCCTCGTCGCCGGCACGCGCTCCGTCAACGCAACAGAGCCGCGATTCGAACGCTCACACCGGCCTCACGCAGTACGTCGCCGGTGTCTAACCGCACGCTGTAGTCGGCCAGCGCACGAGAACCGACCACAACAGTCCGGACCACGTCGCACGTCCCGTGATCCCGGGCGGCAGTCCCGGTCGACTGCCCCCGAACGCCGGATACTCGGCGCGTCAAGCTGAATCCTCCGGTTGAGGACCGTCCGTAGATACCGCTCATTGACCCGAACCGCCGGCACCTGTCCTTGGCTGCTGTGTTGACGTAGTAGTACTGGGTGCTCGATTCGTCGAGACCACCTTTGAAAGCGAGCAGCATGATGGACGTTCGATTCGTCGTCACCGGGCACGACAACAACGGCAAAGCCGTCTTCGCAAGCGACGTGTTGGTCGCTCCCATCACACTCGCAGCGATGCCGGGCGCGGAGTTCCACCGGCTGTGGGGATCGGACGAACCGCAGACCTATCCCGACGCCGGAGCGGCACCGAGCGCACCGGCATACTTCCCTGCGGTTGGTGGCTTCAGATTTGGGCTGTTCACGATTCCGCCAGAGCAAGAAGCTAACTATCCCGAAGACATGCAGGGAGCGATGGCAGAGCTTGAGACCAAGCTCCCCGGGATGATGGCGCACATGGAGATCGACAATCCCGGGATGCACACCACCGACACCACCGACTTCGAGATCGTGCTGTCGGGCAGGGTTGTCCTCGAACTCGATGATGGTGCTGAGGTGACGCTGTCGCCGGGTGACACGGTGGTGCAGAACGGCACGCGACACCGTTGGCGGAACCCCGGAACTGAGCCGGCCGTCATTGGCGTGGCCATCGTTGGAGCCCACCGCGCCTGAGCATGCCATCGTCGCCAAGAGATAACGGCGGCCGACCTCCAACACGAGCCCACGTCGGTGAACCAGCGGGGCGCACGAGGCGACGAGGCGCAGATGATCTGATCTGAGCGCTGCCCCCTATCGCCGGGACTGTGACGTCGGCGCGGGAACATCTCGACAACCTTCGTGCCGTCTTTCAAACCCTGGCCCTGACCAGGGCAGACGTGTCTGAATGTTGTGTTTCTGACAACAACCGGTGGACCTTATGGGACGGCTTTCAAACCCTGGCGAACCCCTGGAAACCCTTCTACCACAAGGGGTCCTGGGCATCCGCCGAAGCCGCGACCGGCGCCCCCACGAACCGATTTACTCCCCCACTGGTTCCGAATCGGCCGTTCAAGAGACTCTGGGACGGCTTTCAAACCCTCCTCGGGGAGCGGTCCTGCGACGCCTCGACAACGTCAAGATCGATGACGTCGTATCCGCATACCGGACAGGGCGAACCCTGGCCGATCTCGCACGCGAACTCGGCGTCCATCCGCGGACCGTCGCCGCGCATCTCGACGCACGCGGTGTCGCTCGTCGAGTGAACCGCCGCAGGATGAGCGACCACGACGTCACCGAAGCCGCTCGCCGCTACCGCAGTGGCTGCTCCCTCAGCACGGTCGCCAGCGTGTTCCACGTCGACACAGCGACCGTGCGCCGCGAGTTCCACCGCGCAGGAATCACCATCCGACTCCGACCTGGATGGCTCATCGCCGGCGCGATTGATGCAGTCAGGTCTGGCCACGCTGGTGCGCGCATGTCATCACACCACGTGAAAGACCGTCTCGAAGGTGCGCTGCACCGCGGTGGCAATAAAGCGCCAGAAGACGAACTCGCTGAAATCACCGCTGTTGTGCTTGCCATCGTGGGCGAGTTGACCATCGAACTCGCAGCCCTCAACGGTGAGCTTTCAGACCGGGTCGCCGCGCTCGAAGGGCGCTAACTCGCGCCAGCTCGGTTGCGTGGGTCGACAGGGTCCCCGTGCCCGGCACGTTGGGTTCAGTGCGCGAGCTTGAGATTCAGGTTCTGGCGGCCGTAGAGGTCGCGGAAACCCATGCGGTGCATGTTGTGGAGCGAAGGGTTCGGGTCCTCCGGGGTCTCGGCCCCGGTCTCGGTGAACAGCACCTCGCAACCGAGTTCCCTCGCCGCGCGGATACGAGCAGCCATCACAGCCCCCTGGCCGCCGCGGTTACGTGAGGCCGGCAAGGTTGCGGCACCCATCAACGCCCCCACACCATCGTGGACGTACAGGGCGCCGACAGCGACCATCACATTGCCGTCGAACGCGCCGTAGCAGCGCCACTTCGGCAATTCCGCCTGCTCACGGGTCCAGGCGATGAACAGGGGGTGGGAGAAGCCGAAACCCTCCCAGTAGACACGGGCGTACTCGTCGGCATCATCGGCGGCGAGTTCGCGCACCACGAGCGTTGTGTCCACCAGCGCTGGCTCGGCGACATCGCGCACGACCTTGATCCACGTGGCACCGGGCACGAATCCATGGCGAGCCGCCACCCCGTGCCAGTCGCCGGCAACCAGCGGGCTGACCTGAAGGCAGACGGCGGGCGCCCTGTGCTCGTCACAGGCGGCGATCACCTGCTCCAGTACGGCGTCGGTGATCGGCTCCGACCATCCGAGCCCGAGGGCACGGCTCCAGAAGCCCCCCGTGGGGTCGTTGGCCATGGCGGTGACCACACCACCCGCGATGCGATGCACCGACATGCCGAGCCCGTCACGCACAGCCGGTGGGGCCACAGCAAACACGTCGGCCATGTACGTGGCTTCGAGTTGCTCGGCCAGCTGTGAAAGGTGCAGATCGTCGTCCATAGGCGAATGGTACTGGCACAGGAACTTCGGCCATACGTCCTCATTGAGCGGCCCATGGGCATGTCGGTGAAGATGCACTGCAACGTGAGCCCCACCCGGAAGATTGTTGTGAACTCGACAACGACGAGTGGACCTTATGGGACGGCTTTCAAACCCTCCAGAAGCCATGGACACCACCGCTGAGCAGGTGCGGAGCGAGCGACAGCGTCCTCCGCAAGTGGGCCAGGCAGCGCCGGCGCCGGCTCGAACACGCCGCCGCGCCGGGCCGAAGGAGGAAAGGGGACGGCTTTCAAACCCTGCGCAACGCAGGCTGTCCCGAGCGGAGATCAAGCAATTAGTCGGCCAATACCGAGCCGGCGACTCGATCGACACGCTCGCCCGTAGGTACAAGGTCCACAGGACCACTGTCATGCACCACCTCGCCCATTCCGACGTCGCTCGACGGAACGCGGTGCGCAAGATGAACGATGAGACCGTCGCTCTGGCCGCCGAACAGTACGAGCAGGGCGCGTCACTCGCGGTTGTCGCGAGCGCGTTCGGTGTGCACGAACGGACACTCGCAAGGGAGTTCCGCCGAGCCGGAGTAGCGACTCGACCCCGACGAGGTTGGCGTCCTTGACGTCATTCGCAAGTTCGAGCGTGTCGTCGCCAGGCGAAGTGCCCTCGACCGGCACATGGGTGGCACGCCGACCAGGCTCGACTGGAGGCATCAGGGCATTCTGCCGGTCCTGGGCACCAACACGTTCGCCGGCAGTGCGACGGTGCGGTTGAAATCGTTCGAGGCAGATGTGTCGGTCATGGTGCCCGTCTGCTGCTCGTCATGTGTTGGGTGCGTGAACCGTGTGCACGGTGATCTATTCCGCTCTCGACGTCCAACCGCCGCGCCGATCGGTGTGCGCCTGGTGCTTGATCTCGTGACCGCTCCGCAAGCTGGTGCACTACTGTTCACGCCCGGGGTGGGTGATGAGCGACTCGAGCGTCGGGACTGTGACGGTGATGTTCACCGATTTGGTGGGATCCACACAGCTACGGACGCGTCTCGGCGAGGAGGCCGCTGAGGATTTGCGTGGGGTGCACGACTCGATCCTCAGCGGCGCGATCACCAGCAATGGTGGTCAAGTCGTCAAGCATCTCGGCGACGGGATGATGGCCACCTTCACCAGTGCAGCAGGGGCTGTCGCCGCGGGCGTGGCAGTGCAGCAGGACATCGATCTGGCGAACCGACGCGGCGCGACCGAACGGATGCAGGTGCGGGTCGGATTATCCGTCGGTGATGTCACCTTCGAAGGCGACGACTGTTTCGGATTGCCGGTGGTCGAAGCACAACGGCTCGAGGCGTCCGCTCAACCCGGCACCATCCGTTGCGCTGCGTTGGTGATGCATCTCGCCAGAGGACGCGGTGGTCACGAGTTCCGCGCGCTCGGCGACCTCGAGCTGAAGGGACTCGCCGAGCCACTGGCCGCGTGCGAAGTGGTTTGGATGCCGCTCGCCGAACAGGAATCGTCGTCGGTGGAGCTCGAACTCCCGCCTGTGTTCGCGCATGCGCCGGGGCTTCCCTTCTCCGGGCGCGAAGAGGTCTTCGAGAAGCTCGTCGACGCATGGAAGCGCTGCAACGCGGGTGGGTTCGCGGTCGTGATGCTCGCCGGTGAACCAGGGATCGGCAAGACCCGGCTTGCGCAGGAGTTGGCAACCCGGGTGCAGGGCGCAGACGCGTTGGTGTTGGCCGGGCGTTGTGATGAAGAAGTTGCAGTGCCGTTCCAGGCGTTTGGTGCTGCGTTGGATTGGTTTGTGAAGCAGACCCTGCCCGACCATCGCCTCACTGCGCTAGGCGGCTACCCCGGCGATCTTGTCAGGCTGGTGCCTGACCTGGACGATCGAGTTGACGGACTGCCCGCGCCGTTACGTGACGAGCCCGACACCGAACGGTTCCGCTTGTTTCAGGCAGTGGAGTCGTGGTTGAGCGTCGGCGGGGGAGAACGTCCACGACTGTTCGTGATTGATGACCTTCACTGGGCCGACAAGCCGACGCTGTTGCTGTTACGACATTTGATCACTGCCCGCCCGGCAGGGCTGATGGTGTTGTGCACCTACCGCGATACCGATGTCGATCGCACGCACCCGTTGTCGGCGATGCTGGCCGACTTCCGACGGATGGAGGCCGTCGCCCGCATCGGACTCGACGGTCTCGGTAGCGATGGGGTTCGTGAACTCCTCGTCCGAACGGGCGGGCACGATCTCGATGCGGCTGGCTTGGCGTTCGCTGAATTCGTGCACCGCGAAACTTCGGGGAACCCGTTTTTCCTCGGCGAGGTACTGCGGCATCTTGCCGAGACCGGCGCGCTGGTGGAACGCGACGGGCGTTGGACAAGCGACCTGACACCCGAGGAAGCCGGCATCCCCGAAGGTATCCGCGAAGTCGTGGGCCGCCGGTTGAGCCGTCTCGGGCCCGATGTCGAGCAGGTCCTCCGCTCGGCCGCGGTCATCGGTTACGAGTTCGACGTCGACCTACTCGCCGACGTCGTCGGACGCGACGCCGACAGCGTGTTGGACGCCCTCGACACCGCAATCGCGGCGAGTCTCGCTGTCGAGGTTGGCGTCAACCGTTACCGCTTCGCGCACGCACTGGTCCGTGAGACACTCCACGGCGAACTGTCCGCGAGCCGACGGTCCCGCCTGCACCGCAAGGTGGCCGAAGCGCTCGAGAGCCGCCACGCCAACGACCTCGATGCCGTCATCACCGAACTCGCGACGCACTGGATGGAAGCATCCGCAGGAGGAGACCCCACACGGGCTATTGAACTGACTGTGCAGGCCGGTGCGCAGGCCGCAGACCGTGGCGCGTACGAAAGCGCGGTGCATTGGTTCGAAACGGCGTTGGAGCTGATGGAGGATGTCGACTCATTCGATACCGACCGTCGCCGAACCCTGGTGCGACTCGCCGAGTCGCAGTGCTTCTCCGGTGCCGTCGAGCTGGGCCAAGCGAGCGCGTTGGCTGCGGCAACGCTGGCCGTCGACATCGGTGATGTCGACACGGCCTGTGAGGCGCTCGGCGTCACGACTCGAGGAACCTTCATCGAGACCGACGCGGCCGAACTCGACAAGACCATTCTGCTCCGGCGGGCGTTGGCGTTGCCTGCGCTCACTGATGCCCAACGCGCC
>JAYUCY010000056.1:0-1704 GCA_043740085.1 Ilumatobacteraceae bacterium | reverse complement strand
GCACGTGTAGATGTGCGGTAGCGCTGCGCACTCTGATCGACCCCGAAGACCCGCTGAGCGTGGCAACGGGCATGCCACGCGATCTGTCATTAGGTGCGCTGCTCAGTACCGAAGGCGGCACCTCGCTGACACCTGCCGGCATCGTGGCTACCTGGGTCGCAGCCGGGGTCGACCCCAGCCCGCGCACGCTGATCGGAATGGCGGCCGACGGTGCCGTTGATATCGACCTGGTGCGTGACGGCCCGCACGGCCTCATCGCCGGCACCACCGGCGCGGGCAAGAGCGAGTTGCTCCGCAGCCTGGTTGCGGGCATGGCCGCCGGTGCGAGCCCGGCGCACCTCAGCTTCGTGCTGGTCGACTACAAGGGCGGCGCAACCTTCGATGCGTGCGCGGCATTGCCCCATGTGGTCGGGGTCATCACCGACCTCGACGACCACTTGGCTGATCGCGCACTGCGCAGCCTGCACGCGGAGCTTCGCCGCCGTGAAGGAATCCTACGCGAGCACGGCGCCGCCGACCTTGCGATGCTGCACGCCAAGGCACCAGAGGTGTTGCTACCGCGCCTGGTGGTGGTGATTGACGAGTTCGCCGCGCTGGTCGCCGAACAGCCGAACTTCCTGCACGCACTGGTCGGTGTGGCCCAACGCGGCCGCAGCCTGGGTGTACATCTACTGCTGGCCACTCAACGGCCCAGCGGCGTGATCAGCGATGACATTCGCGCCAACACCAACCTGCGGCTCGCGCTGCGTCTGCAGGACACGGCCGACGCCAACGATGTGGTCGGCATTGCCGCGCCGGCCATGCTGCCACGTGGGCTGCCAGGCAGGGCGGTGATGCGGCTTGGCGCCGACGATCACCTCACCTTCCAGACCGCACGCTGCACAGGCGCGCTGCCGGGTGGCAGCGAGACCGAGCTGCATGTCTTGGTGCGTTCGATCTGTGAGGCGGCACGGCTAGCGGGTGCGCCGCGACCACCCGCACCGTGGCAACCAGCGCTCGCCGCGGAGCTCACAGGCGACGACGTGCCCTCCGGCGCGATCGGCCTCGTCGACGATCCCGACCAGCAGCGCGTCGTTCCACTGCGTTGGACTCCGGGTGACGGACATCTCCTCATCGCCGGCAGCCCCGGCGCGGGTGCAACCTCCGCGGTGTGCACGCTGGCCGCAGTCACGACAGTGGACATGTACGTGATCGACGGACGCGGCAGTGATCGGCTGAGCTGCTTGGCAAACCATCCACTGTGCATCGCCGTCGTGCGACTGCATGAGCGGGAACGGATGATGCGACTGCTCCATCGTTTGCGGGCGATGGTGCAGGCGCGATTGGCCGGCGGCCCCGAGACAGCGGTCGTGTTGTTCATCGACGGGCTCGACGCGCTTCGCCGCAGGCTCGACGATCTCGGTACCGCTGCCGAGTTCGACGCGCTGGAAGAAGTACTGGCAGACGGTGAGGCAGCGGGCATCACCATCGTCGCCACGGTCGAACATGTTGCCGCGGTACCAGCGAGCCTGCTGGCGCGGTGCGCGCACCGATGGGTGATGCACCTTCACGACGCGCACGACGGCGCCATCGTTGGCGTCAGCGCAGCGAGTGTCCCTGCAGCAGGTTCGCCCGGGCGGCTGGTCGTTGCCGCCACCGGGCTCATGGCGCAGTTGGTGCACGACACGGAACCGTCACCACTCCTCGCGGGCCACCGCGGTCGAG